>JADGFG010000030.1 GCA_016743995.1 Kangiellaceae bacterium
ATATATTCCGCCAGGGCCTCGTTTGGGTAACCTGGTGATTGATGCGAATCACATTCAGAAAAGTTTTGCTGAAAAATGTCTGGTAGAAGACCTGAACTTTAACCTGCCTCAGGGTGGAATTGTCGGTATTATTGGTGCGAATGGGGCTGGTAAATCAACTTTGTTTAAAATGATTGTGGGAACAGAAACCCCCGATGAAGGCGAATTAAAAGTGGGTGAAACAGTAAAAGTTGCCCATGTTGATCAATCACGAGATAGCTTGAATGATGAGCATACCGTGTGGCAGGAAATCTCTGATGACTCTGATATTATTACGGTAGGGAATTATCAGGTGCCTTCTCGTCAATATGTTGGACGTTTTAATTTTAAAGGCGGGGATCAGCAGAAGTTTATTAAGGATTTATCCGGTGGAGAAAGAAATCGTGTTCATCTGGCTAAATTATTAAAAAGTGGTGGGAACCTGTTACTGCTTGATGAACCAACCAATGATCTGGATGTAGAAACCTTGCGAGCTCTGGAAGATGCTGTATTAGCATTTCCTGGTTGTGCCGTCATTATTTCCCATGACCGCTGGTTTCTGGATCGAGTGGCAACGCACATACTGGCATTTGAAGGTGATAGTAAAACAGTCTGGTTTGAAGGTAATTATGCCGATTACGAAGCTGACAGAAAAAGTCGCCTGGGCGCTGAAGCTGATGCGCCTACGCGAATTAAGTATCGTAAAATAGGCTAAAAACAGTTGATAGTAACTTTTTTGCCTAATAGTCGTTCAAAAGTGGCCAGTGCTTTTTCGGGAGCACTGGAATAATAGCTGGTTGAAGGAGAGTTTTCTGGCTGGTTGTCATGTTGTAGTTGATTTTGCTCTTTTAGACGTCGTTTTACCTCTCGAGCAACCGGTAATGCACTTTCAAATAATCGGACTTCAGGACCCAGAATGGTTGAAATGGTCTGGGTTAAAAAGGGATAGTGGGTACAGCCTAAAACCAGAGAGTCAACTTTACTCTCTATAAATGGTTGTAATTCCTGCTGAATTAACTGTGTTTCAAGCTCTCCAATACAGGGCGCAGATTCAACCAGTTCAACAAATAATGAAGACGCTTTTTCAATTATTCTGGTATGTCCACCAAAGCGTTGACGCAAATCTTTATACTTCTGGCTGTCTAATGTGGCGCGGGTTGCCAGCACGCCAACTTTTTCATTATTGGTGAATTCAATTGCAGGTTTTAGTGCGGGTTCCAGCCCAACAACAGGGACAGAATATTGATTTCTTAACGAGTTAACGGCGGCTGCGGTGGCGGTATTGCACGCAACTACAATCAGTTTGACTGGGTGTTGCATAAAAAAGTCGGCGATAGTGTGAACCCGGGAAGCAATAAACTCAGGAGAGCGAATACCGTATGGTGTATGCTGGGTATCTGCCAGATAAATCAGTTTTTCATTGGGTAATAATTGCTGAATGGCGGTTAACACGCTTAGTCCACCCACTCCAGAGTCAAATATTCCGATAGCCTGCTGTAAACCTGACTGTTGCTGGTTACTGATAATGATCTCCTGCTGCTTCCTGGTTCGCCAAAATAGCTATTATAACGGAATAATTTGAAAACTCAGAACCTGGTTATTGCTATCAGCTATTTTTGTCTAATGCATGTGGGTCGCTGCTACACATTTCCTCTGATATGATAGGTAAATAATAGTTAAACCGTTGCTTGAACAAGGTAACAATGCTTATAGCCAAACTCCTGCATCTTCAGGGAGTTTGTGGATATATTAATAAATAGAGATATAAATAGAGAAAAGCGTATTGAAATCCCGAAAAAAAATCAAATCACCCAAATCACCAGTACCACCTGGTTTAAAACAGATTATTGGTGCCAGCACTTCGACGATATTGGCGATAATGATGTTAACCAGCTGTGCGACCTATGTACCTGCAAACCAGAACAATCTTTGTGAAATTTTCAGAGGTGAAACCGACTGGTACGAAGCGGCTAGAGATTCACAGCATAAGTGGGGGACACCCATCTATGTCATGATGGCCATTATGCATCAGGAGTCTCGATTTATTGCTGACGCTCAACCAGAAAGAGACTGGTTTCTTGGATTTATTCCTCTACCCAGAGATTCTTCGGCTTACGGTTATGCGCAGGCTCAGGATCCTGCATGGGAAGATTATACTCGGCAGACGGGTCAGAGCGGTGCCGACAGGGATGATTTTGACGATGCGATCGATTTTATTGGCTGGTACACCGATGGTAGCCAGAAACGATTAAAATTGTCCAAATGGGATGCCTATGGACAGTATCTGGCTTACCATGAAGGTCGTGGCGGATACGCACGTAAGACCTATAATAAAAAGCCCTGGCTAAAAAAGGTCGCGAAAAAAGTAAAAAGACGTTCGTCTCGATATAACTCTCAGTTAAAGACCTGCAAAGTTGAACTGGATGAACGGGTTGATAGCTGGTTTTAGTGTTATATCCAGGGAATTTGAGTATAGGCTGCAAAGGTAAAATAAAACTAGCCAATGATAAAGGCGTCCGATAAAAAATGGATACACAAATAACAATTCCACTCTGGATTTTTTTGTTACTCAGTATTGTGGCCACGCTGGTTATCGTCCGCCAGTTTTTAATTCCGAGTGTTCGTTGGTTTTTTCACAAAAAAATTAATCGGGCAATTACTGAACTGAATCAGCGTTTTAATATCAAAATACGCCCATTTCAGTTAACCAAACGCCAGGTTTTGCTAGATAGACTCATTCATGACAGTCAGGTTCTTGAGCTGGTATCAAGTCAGGCTATTGATGATGAAGTGCCGCGCGAAATACTGATGCAGAAAGTACAGAAATATGCGCGAGAAATTGTTCCTTCTTTTAATGCTTACGTTTATTACCGTATTGGTTACTGGTTATCAAAGAAGATAGCCAGGGTTTTATATCGAGTCAGAGTGCGGGTTGATAATGAGGATTATCTGAAAAATGTGAGCAAGGATTCTACGGTTGTTTTTATTATTAACCATCGTAGCAATATTGATTATATTCTGGTGTCTTTTCTGGTGGCGGAAAAAATGGCATTGTCTTATGCGGTTGGTGAATGGGCCAGGATCTGGCCATTAAGAGGCCTGATAAAATCGATGGGTGCATATTTTGTACGGCGTAATTCTCGTAATCCATTATACCGCAAAGTCCTTGAACGTTATATTGATATGGCGACACGAGAAGGTGTCTGTCAGGCGGTATTTCCAGAAGGTGGATTGAGTCGTGATGGAAAGATACGTCCACCTAAATTAGGATTTCTGGACTATATGTTACGCAATTTTGACCATCAGACCCATCGTGACGTTGTATTTATTCCGGTTGGTATTAATTATGATCGTGTGCTGGAAGATAGAACATTATTGCTATCCGATGATAAAAAAGTCGCTAAACCGAGTAACTGGTTTGCCCTGAAAACAACGATAAAATTTGCCTGGCATAATTTTCGTCTGGCTCGGCGTCATCAGTGGAAACGTTTTGGTTATGCCAGTGTCAGTTTTGCCAGTCCAGTTTCTGCTCGGCAGTATTGTGAAGAGAATCAGATTAACTATTCGCAGCTACCTACCCAGCAGCGGTTTCATTATATCGAAAAGCTGGCCACTGATTTAATGAATTCGGTGAAAAAAACGGTGCCGCTGGTTCCTCTGGTTCTGATATCAAGAGCCTTGCTGGTATTACCGTTAAATACTATGAGTGTGATCGATTTAAAAATAATTGCCAGACGGCTCATGTTACAGATTGAACAAAAAGGTGGAAATGTTGTATTTCCTCATAAAGACAAAGAAATAGCTCTGGACGCTGCGATTGAAATGTTATGTATCAGGAGACTGATTGACTGCAAAAATGAAACGATCAGTATTAAGCAGGAGAATATTAAATTGTTAACTTATTATGCCAATTCGATTGAGCACTGGGATGAATCTTGAACGCCATTACTCAACTTGATGAATTATTAAATTCTTTGTCCCCAGAACTACAACCGGAAGAATATGTATTTTGTTCGGTTAAGGGGAATTTCACAGATTATGAACCGCTTAAGCCTGTTGCAACTGTTCAGGAATCAGAAGGACTCACTCTGGTTATCGCTAAAGAGGCTGCAATTAACGAGAATTTATTCTTTGAGTGCAGTTTTAAAATGATTACTTTAACCGTTCACTCCAGCTTAAATGCGGTGGGATTAACGGCAGCTGTTGCAAGTAAGCTTGCTGAGAAAGGGGTTAGCGCCAACGTGATAGCGGCTTATTATCATGATCACATTTTTGTGCCTGTAGACAAAGCCAGTGTGGCCATGAATGCGTTAGCAGAGCTTTATGAGCCGAGATAGAGTGCTCTCTGGTTTCCTGAATAATAGTCTGGTTGTCCTGGCGGGCCTGAGAAGAGGAACACGATGACTACGCAACCCACTCTGGTTTTAGTGCCTGGTCTGGATGGCACTGGCTTGTTATTTAAACCACTGCTTGAAGAGATTTCACCAGCTATTGAAAGTATCATTATTCAATATCCTCCTGATAAAATTTTATCAAAAAAAACAGCTAATAGAACTGGTCAGTCAGCAAATACCGCGAGATCGACCCGTTGTAATACTTGCTGAATCTTTTGCAGGGCCGCTGGTAATGGGTAGCGTTCGTTTATTAAAAAATCAGCAGGTCGATTTAAAAGCAATTGTTTTTTGTGCAACTTTTTTGCGCAGTCCGCGAAAGCGTTTGCTGAAAGTTTTGAGCCTGTTGCCTTTATCCCTGCTATTGAAAATACCTTTACCGGTCGGGCTGGTGAAATACTTTTGCGTTGGTTCTGACGCATCAGAAGCGTTAGTTAACCTAGTGACGGTTGCGGCTCGTAGCGTAAAAACAGAAGTCCTTGCCAGTCGATTACGCATGCTTTCCTGTATGGATGAGAACCAGTCATTAAATTTCTTACGTGGTATTCCCTGTTGTTTTTTACAACCTGAGAATGACCGTCTGGTTCCTGAGAATTGTCTGGATGATTTTATGAGTAGAATTCCTAATCTGAAACTTGTCAGAGTGAGTGGGCCTCACTTTATTCTTCAGTGTAAAGCTGAGAAATGCTGGACCCATATTAAACAATTTTTGAAAAGCATATCTTGCGTCTGATACGCATTTTTTATAGAATATCAAACGAACTTTCTGGTTGTGTTTTTAGTTCTTGCATTTCTATTCTGATTAGAATTTTGTCTTGCCTGACATTCCAATAAATTCACTTTATAATATTTCTGGTTAAGTATCTGGCCCGTAATGTTTCCAGATTTTTTGTACAAAATAATATTCAAAATGGAGATTTAAATGAAATTAATGATTAATACTATTGCGGCATTATCTTTCTCTCTGGGTTGTAGCCTGGTGAGTGCGGAAACAACAAATTTTGATGTGCCTTTGCCTACAACCTCTTACTATAAAACTTATCCTCATCTGGATTTGTCCAATATTACCGGTTTTAAAATTGATACCTATCAGAATGCGCTCTCATCGTCACCTGATACTGAAGTGATGATCAAACAGGTGACTTTTGACTTTGAAAATGCCAATAGTCTGGTAGTTAAAAATCTGAAAAAGGAGTCTGGCTCAACTGATACCTATGTTGGAACTGTTGATGATGTCTGGGTTTATCGGCAAATAGAAGTTCGTCTGAATATCACTGGAGGACTTCGTGATAACAGTACCGTGAATGCTGAAATTCATATTGTCGATCATCAGAGTTATACCGGTACAAATGCCGCCTATCCCGTTACAAATCCTTATCCTGATTCCGGTGCAAATAGCAATATTAGCGGCCATCTGTTAGTTCACGCTAACGGGTATTTGTATAATGTGACGCCAGAAAAGATCGTTGACCGGTCAACACTGATTGTTGATGGTAAAGAATTGACTTTAAGCTTGGTTCAGAAACCACGTTTTAGCATGACTGGGCCTGAATCTGGATTTAAAGTGAAGGCTTTATGGATGGGGCATGGTGAAGCGCCTTTTTATGAGTTTATACCTGTTCATGACTTTGATGCCCGGGCGACGGCAATAAAAATCAATGAGTATATTTCGCCAGACGGTAGTGTGGATCATGACTACTCGATTGAATATATCAATCATGGTATGAAGCAATCGACAGAAATCAAACCGCTAAAACCGGTTCTTGATAAATTATTTCCTGTTATGCCCTGAACGAATGAAGTGCTCAACCAGCGGCCCTGTATCGAGGGGGCGTTGGCATCGCTTTATCCCCAAACTCCCTGAAACTTGCCTTTCCAGGGAGTTTAGTTATATAGGTAGTCATTCTTTTTGCAAAAGGCATGGGATAGTTTGCTAGTAGACAACACTATAAACAAACAACTCATTTGTATTACCTGAATGGCCAGGGAAGGAAAAACATGAAAAACGTTATTAAGTTTCTGGGATTAGTTCTTCTGGTTGTTGTTTCTATTAATTATATTCTTCCCAGTCAAGATATTGATGATAGCCGCGCAGATGATGCTCCCCTGTTCAAAAGTGAGTCGCTTGAAAAAGTGGTCGTTACAGAACTTTCAGAGGTAAAGCAAGCCGAGGTAAATATTGAGAACAAAAAATCAGCGGTCAATTCACTATTGCCAACGATAATTTATGATAACGGACTATTAGGCGTTAAAGTGGCTGATTATCCTTTGAGTTTGCTTCTGGAAGAAATTGGTAGAAAAACCAATCTTGTATTTCATCCTGAGCAGTCAACGCTGAGTCATCTGGTCAATATTGATTTAGAACCCCTTGCACTTGAATCTGCTTTGAAGCTGATATTAAAAAATCATAACTATGCCTTTTTATATAAGAAAGAGAAATTATTCTCCATTGGTGTTTATTCTTCAATTCCGGGGGAAAGTTTTTATTCCGACGTACTGAGTCATGATAAAAATAGTATTTCTCAGAATGAAAGTTCATTTTCAGCCGATTCTGCTGAAAGTATTCAAAAAGCCATGTTAAATGCAAGTGCCAGCCAGGCAAAGGATTTTATCCAGCAGGGTATGCAGTCCGATAACGAAGATGCTCGAGCCATCAGTCTCTGGTTTGCAGAGCAAAAAAATATATCCTTACAAAGTGGACAGCTCAACGAAATTATAAATAATGACTCTTCTATTCTTGTTCGCTCCATTGCTTTGTTGCAGTTTTTAAATAAAAAGGATGTGGCAGACGACCTTAAAACCAGCCTGGCAATAGAGCTGAGTAACGAAGCCGATTCACATATTAGTCGCCAGGCCAGAGATTATCTGGATAATTTAAACGGCGAAACCACAAAAGATCATTCTGCAAGTCAACTGAATACGCCCTGACAGGCTAAACGAGCACTCAGGTTTTGTCTGAATGGTCAGGCAGGGCTGTGCAAATGTAAAATCGATAATCAAAGAGGGAATTATTATGAAACGATATCAATCAATGTTTAAAACAGTCGTCGGTATTTTTCTGGTTATGTTGTCCTGTAGCAGTATGGCGATTAACTTTTCTACCAGCCGAGTGACAGCTAATACGTACAGTGATGGTCTGGCACGTTATTTACCCATAGATAATGCGGGTAATACTATGCGTTGGGTCCACTTTAATAGTACCGCAATGCGTGCTGTATTTTATAATGCGGAATGTTCAGTGAAATCGTCAGATACCAATACTTATTATGATATTAATATCCAGATTATTTCACCAGCAGGAGCTGTGAGTACGCTAGCGCCCAGCAGTAGTGATAATGCATTTTGCTCTGGTAAGGGGGATAACCTGTTGCGCAAATGGTCCAGCAATGCCACAAACGGTACTTACAAACCTTCTGTTGCGGGCTGGCATCGCGTTCGTATTCGCGGTCAGTTAATGGGGTTTAATCCAGGCGAACGGGCTCGTATTGATGATATTTCTCTAATCATCACGGATTGAGCATAACAGAATAACTATCGACTAATTGTAAGGTTAGTCAGGTAATCTGACCAGACAGATATTCTTAATTGAATATCTGTCTTTTAAGCAATCTGAGTGTTCAGCTGAATGGTTAATATTTTATCAACTAACTGTGCCAGAACCAGAGAACAGCCTGCCATAAATGCACCGGCATAAAACACCAGCTCTGGACTGGTTATCCATAACAGGCCGAATAGCACAGGGATAACAACTGCTGCAATGTGATTGATAGTAAAGCTGACACCGGATGAAGCGGCAATATCGGCAGGATCGGCAATTTTCTGAAAGAAGGTTTTAATCGCAATTGCCATGGCAAAAAAAACGTGGTCAATGATATAGAGACCCGCTGCCAGATGTGAATTTTCGACTAGTCCATATCCGACGAAGACCAGAATCAATCCGATGTATTCTATTGTCAGTGCTTTTTGTTCACCAATTTTACCGATGAGTTTGCCTATTTTGGGTGCCAGATACCAACTCAACAAATGATTAGCAATAAATAACAGAGCGATGTCTGCGGGTGAATAATTAAATTTTTCAACCATCAGAAATCCAGCAAACACGACAAATATCTGTCGTCTGGCACCGCTAAAAAAAGTGAGCAGATAAAATAGCCAGTAACGTTTTCTTAAAATCATTTTTTTATGTTGTTCAACAGGCGCTTCAAGTCTGGGAAACGCCAGCCATAACCAGATAAGGATAACAAAGCCTATACCACCAAAAATAAGGTAAGCGGTGGCATATTTGATAAGCAGCACAGAAAAACAAAACCAGATAGCTGCGTAAGTCAATAATGAAACCAGTGATTTTATTGAAATCAGTTGTCCAAGAAACTCAGGTGCCTCCGACTTTGATAACCACTGAAGAGTCAGCGAGTTGTTAACTGTCTCAAAATAATGAAAACCAACAGACATGAGCACGGTTGTCGCATATAAGCCAATCTCAAATGGAAACAGGCCGGTTAATGCGACGCCAATGGTTAATAAACATAATGAAATGAGTGCCAGTGTTTGCTCTCTGATTACTAACATAATGAAAATGGCAGTAAAAGCCAGAAACCCCGGAATTTCTCGTAAGCTTTGTAAAATGCCAATTTCTACTCCGCTGAAACTGGCTTTTTCTATAACAAAGTTATTCAGCATAGCCATCCAGGCTGAAAAAGTAATTGCCACTAATACGGAGCAGGCGATTAAAAAGGCCTTTGGAGACTGGTGCTGCTTGAATCTCTCTGACAAGGTCAATAGGTTATGGCGGGCCACGAAGTCGTCCTGCTACTGCTTTTTGGGCCGCGAATTATAGCATCAGACTTTGATATATTCATCATGAACTTTCATCATGGACTTTGATTTTCAGGCCTGATAAAGGATTCTCGCTACATGTGGCTCAAGGTTTTCAGCATACCATGGTTCAATGCTGGCTGATTCGGTGAGTAATTTTTTGCATCAGGTTAACACTGGCTATACTGCCAACAAGGACAATACCAATGGTTCCAATACTTAGAAATAACATGGAATACCCAAATATTTGTACAAATGGTTCTGTTATCACTGAGCTGACAAATTGTCCCAGGAAAAAGCAGGTCGTAATACCGCCAATTATTTTGCCTCGGCTGGCAGGCTGCGTGAACGAGAAAAGCCAGACTATCAGGTTCGGTCGAATCATTCCCATGCCAAAGCCAGTAATAAACAGCGATAACAAAATCATTTCTGTCACTGGGCTCTGGCTCAGGCATAACAAACCAAGACTAATCAATGCCCAGCCATTCAGGTGAATGGAAATAACAGAAAGACGTTGACTCAGCTGGCCGTAGAAGCAAGATACTGTTGACATGGTCATTAACAAGAAGGAAAGTAAAAAACCAGTTTCAATCGAGGAGCCGAGTTGTAACGCCTGAATTTGAAAGGGCAGGTGTAATGTCAGACTGTACAATACCAGAACTTCCAGAGCCGCTAGTAGATAACAGAGAGATAACGGGCCATTTGTCTTTTTTTCACAGGTCGGTAGTTTGCTTTTATCTGCAGAGTTCGGTGGCGCTTTTTTTATTTTTATGGTTGCTCCTTCATTTTTAATTGAAGGCTCTGGCTCATTGATAAAATGATAAATACCAGGAATAATAATCAAGGCAAACAGGTAGATAAAAAAGACGTGAGACCAGTTTTGCTCAGCCAGAATTCCGGCCATAGACAAAAACAGGACACCACCAAAACCACCTGACGCAGCCTGGTAGCCCATGTATTTTCCCAGTTGAGGGCCTTTAAAATAATCTCCTGCCAGCGTTGTACAACTGACCATTATCCCTGCGACTGCAACACCCAGCCCAATACGGCTAATGATGATAGCCATGAGTGAATCTTGTAATATATAACCAGCAAATCCGCAAAAGCCATAAAAGACAAGCGCCCAGAGTAATACGGGTTTTCTGGCCGAGTTATCTATCAATATGCCGACAAAAGGCGCACAAATAGCAATAATAAGCCCTGGCACAGAGAGGACGAGTTTTACCCACAATTCGGCGTAAGTCAGGCTGGAAAATGCTTTTTGCATTTCCGGTAGTGCAGGCGCAATGGTTGCGCCTGCCATGACTGTCATTGTACTGGCCAGAAGCAAAAATATGCGACGCAGTTGATTTTTCCTTGTTGTCTCAGGCTTTAGCCATTCGCTTTCGCCACTTTTTGAACTCATGTTGGTTTACCTATACGAGTGCGTGCCGAAGCTGCTGCTTTTTGATAATCAGCTAATAAAGCGTTTTCATCAAAACGAGTGCTTCGCCCATTTTCAACAAGCCATTCTCCGGCAATCATCACACTATTTACATCGTGGCTGGAACCAGTCACCAGAAACGTTCTCAGCGGGTGAAAGCTTTGTTGGTAGCGGTAGTCGTCGGCGTTTACCAGTACCAGATCAGCTTGTTTACCGACCTCCAGTGACCCAATGGTTTCTTGCCAGCCAAGTGCTTTTGCCGCAAAAAGAGAGCCGGTTTTTAACGCAAGCCCTGGCGGACAGGTGGTGTTGCAGTTTTGGGCTTCGTTGTGCCCAAGATGAGCACCTCGCATGGCTTCACACATGCCGCCGGTAAAACAGATATCACCATCAGTACTGCTAGATACCCATACGCCATCTTTCAGAAAGCGGCCTATCTGGCCTGTTTCGCTGACAGTTGATTCTCCTAACATGCCGTAATGTGCAGGTGAATGACAAATGTTAACGCCAGTTTCAATCAGCCGTTGATACTCACTTTCTGAAGCGTAGGCTGTATGAACTGCCAGTAATCTGTTTGTTAATAATCCCATATCATCAAACCGTTGAACAGGTGACTTTCCAAATACCGCTTGCACAGCTGCGCGTTCATTTTTTAATGGGGCCAGGTGAGTCGCATAAGGGGCATCATATTTTTGTGCAATTTCTACCAGATCCAGTAGTTGCGCATCTGAGCTGCCAAAAGCGCCCATCACCGAGGGCATGCCACCAATTAATCCAGAAGGGTGATTGTGCCAGCGTTCAAGTAATGCAATCCAGTCGTTGGTCTGAGTGCGAGTATTGGCAATTTTCTGATAGCTGTTTACCCCCGATTTTTTACCATCCAGTAACATGATATCCGATCCCCAGCGACTCACTCGTAATCGCATACCTAAATCCAGCGCAGCCTGTGCCATGGCATCAGGCAAATTCGCTGAGCCCATATCGCCCAGCGCTGTTGTTCCCGACCGGAGCTGAGTCCACATACTCCAGCGTGCAATGGCAATGCCTTCTTCCAGAGTCAGTTTTTCTCCGACAGTCGAAATGAATCCAAACATTTTACCCAGAGCTTCAATATCACCACCATTGGAGTAAGCGGTTGGTTTTATTCCAGAGTCGTCAGCCTGTTCGTGATTAGGTGCGACAAAACTTTCATGCCAGTGAGGATTAACAAAACCAGGTAATAGTAGTTTTCCTCTGGCATCTATTAACTCATCATGAGCAGGAAGCGATGAGTCTTCTCCCCCCATAGCGACAATTGTTTTTCCTCGTATTAAAACCCAGCTGTTATCGATAACCGTGTTGCTTAAATCGGCAGCGTAACAAAAAGCACCTTTGATCAGAGTTGATTTCTCATCTGGCTGGCCGTCGCCGTTATTCGTTTTAACCTTTGTCAGTGACTCACTAGAAGTTGAGTCAGTCTTCGGCTCAGGGGGGGCGGTGTAAGATGTTGAGGCTTGAGTGTTCGCCATTATCATCAGGTTATAAAGCCACGTAGGTGACAGACAACTGCAACTCACAGAGACTGGCCTTTTGAATTTTGGCTTGTTTTTGTAAACAGACCTTGCGACTTCATGGATGTGAGAGCGGATTTTATTGCGGTAATGGTAAAGTTTATATCGTCTTCAGTATGCGCTCCGGAAATGAAGTTAACTTCTCTTCGGAGTAAAATACCTCGCTTTGCCATTTCAGCAAGAAAAGGTTCCGCGTACTTTACATGTTCTTCGGGATCTTTTGCAAATAGAAACATGGGAATGGAATCATAACCAACAATTTCCAGTGGTGTTTCAAGTTGCTGTGATATGGCATTGACTTCGGTTTTGAGCAGTGCACCCAGTTGCGCAATGCGCTGAATATAATCAGTTCGCTGATATTCTTTGAGTACGGCGTTACAGACCGCAAGGGATAACATCTCACCGCCAAAGGTTGTTGACACCTGTAGAGCTTCCATTTGAGACATCAGGGTGTCTGAGCCTGTCACCGCTGAAAGAGGCATACCGGCAGCAATACCTTTGGATAAAGTCACCAGGTCTGCTTTGACATTAAAATATTCCTGTGCGCCGCCTTGTGCCAGACGGAATCCGGTAACGACTTCATCAAAAATAAAGAGCACTTCATTTTTATTGCAGGTTTCTCTCAGGTTGGCCAGAAATTCTTTTGTCAGTTCTCGATTATAAGGAACGGACAAGAGTATGGCTGCCAGACTGGATTTTCTTTTGGCTATTAAATCTAATATTGCGGGCTCATTTGCCGGCGTGAAAAGAGGCATACGGTGAGTCAGTTTTTGTATAGCAGCAGGCACGCCTGGGGTATCAAACATATATTGATCATGCCAGCCGTTGTAACCAACGGTGATGATTTCTTCCTTCCCGGTTGCATATCTGGCCAGACGAATCGCAGCTGAATTGGCATCGGCACCGGTTTTAAAAAACCTGACTTTTTCTGCGCCGGGAATCATTTCGGTGAGTGTTTTCGCTGTATCAATTTCGATGGGGGCAGGCAATGAATGAATAATTCCGTGTTCAATATTGTCTTTAATGGCTTCGACTACCACAGGGTGATTATGCCCAAGAGTATTGGCAGCAAGGCCACTGATGTAATCAATGTATTCGTTACCATCGACATCGACAACATGGCTTCCCTTGCCTCCTTTGAGGTAAACAGGAAAGTGGCCCTGTGCGAATTGTTCGGGCTTTTTCATCATGGTCTGGGTAAAACCGGCGATGTATTGTTTAGCCTCTTGCTCCAGTTTAAAGGATTCTTCCAGTTTTAAAGGTTGTGGATTATCAGTATTCATTTTATTCCTCACAAAGAAAATAATTTTATTAAATTAGTGTTTGTTTTTGTGTATCAGGTGCAAATTATATTTTTACTAAAAACGCATTGCTATGCCGCAAGCGCTTTAACAACAAATCGTTAATAGCCAAGCGTAGCGCCACCATCAACCAGAATGCTTTCCATGGTAATATGTCTGGATTGTTCAGAGAGTAAAAATAAAACAACATTGGCAATGTCATCCGGCGTTGCAATCCGTTGTAATGGAATACCAAGTCGAAAACCTGACAGATCACCAGCGATAACATTTTTCACATCCGATTCATCCCGCCATAATTGACGTTGCATGGGCGTATCGGTGGAACCCGGCAAGACAAGATTGCAGCGAATATTGTCTTTTGCAAGCTCCAGTGATAATCCTTTTATTAATGCGGCAAGTGCGGCTTTGGAAGCGCAGTAGCTTCCCATATTTAAGCGTGGTGTATTGGCAGCGTTAGAACCGACAGCAACAATCGTCCCTTTTCTTCGTTGTTGCATATGGCGAGCGACTGCCTGACACAGAAAAAAAGGTCCATGACAATTGACATTAAACGTTGTAAGCCAGTCTTCCGCGCTTTGCTCTAACAAACTACCCATGCGTAAAACACCAGCAACACTGGCAAGATAATCAATAGTTCCTGACTGGTTTTCGACATCATTTACCAGTTGTTGAACTTGCTTTTGTTGACTGATGTCGACTTTTACTCGAATGATTTTATCGGTGTCATTATTGTGAGCGACTTTTGCTGCATCAGAGAGTCTATCGTTTGTAAAAGCAATATCTAGCGCGATGACTTCGGCGCCCTGATTGGCCAGTTGGCGGGCCACAGCCAGGCCAATGCCCTGATTAGCGCCAGTTACAATTACCCGGCTGGATTCAAATTCTGAATAATGCATGAGTTAGTAAACCTGGTCCATAATAGTATGACGTTGTGCATGGTAGGTTTCTTCATCTTGTCCCTGTCGCCAGTAAGGAACGGCATACAGATCTTTTTTTGTCAGTTGATAATCTGCGATGAGTCTGTCTCTACACTGGATGACACTGGCATTTTCGCCGGCAACAAATGCAGAGATCCGTTTCACTCCGATAGGAGGAGCGACAGTTGCAATGGCTTCCGGTAATGGCATGTGTTTTTTATCTGTTTTAATCAGCCAGTTAACGCGGATTCCCTTTGGGTGGAAAATAAAGTGTTGATCGTCTGGTGTGCTGACTTCAATAAATACATGACCACTGGCATTCTCTGGTAGCGTTTCGAGAATAGCGCTGATCGCTGGAACGGCAGTCAGGTCTCCCGCCAGTATATGCCAGTCAGCGGGGGAGAGTAATGGGTCGGGACCACCTGGTAATGAAACACCTAGAAAATCACCAACTCTGGCATTAATTGCCCAGCCCGAGGCTGGACTGGAAGCTCCATGCGCCACAAAATCAATATCGAGTTCATTTAAGGTTGGTCTATAATCGCGAACACTATAAGTTCGTATATCGGGTTTATTGGCTGGCCAGATTATTTTGTTTTCTTTTAATTCGGGAAGCGCTGGCTTTTGTTCTCCTTTTCGAGGAATAAACAACTTAATATGAGCGCCATTTTTATTGGCTGGAAAACTTGTCAGGGCAGAGCCAGACAAGGTCACTCTCAATAAATTATGGCTGATATATTTTTTTCGAATAACTCGTAGTAAGACGGGCTTTTTTCGTTTTTTCAGGTTACCCATGAGAGTGCTCCGGTGAATTTTTTTTGTTGTGTTCAACAGCCAGTGATTTGTTTTTAGTCTGCTGCGATAAAAAGGTGGTGACTGACAGCGATAATTTTTTTCCAGGCTCAGGTATCAGTTGGTGGTTCAATGCATACTCAACATAACTGACAAATATTTTTTTGTCGGTTCGAGGTAAGCAAATATTAAAGTGGGCAGCAAGCCTCATGAATTTCTGGTTGTTGTAAGCTGGGGTGTAGTGAATATTATTTTTCTGACTGCTTGATGAATGAAGTACACTTTTCCTGGTATTGCCTGAGTCCGTTTGTTTTGAGTCAAAAAAACTGAGAATGGCCAGATCCTGATCATCGCCATGTTGTCTGATATGTTGACACCAGTTTTGGAGATCCGTTACTTTAAACTTGAAATCAAGCGCTTTAAGCCAATGAAAAATCTCTGTAATATTGACCAGATGCTCTGGTGTCAGATTGAAAACGCCTTCTCCAGGACAGTTTGTTCCATGAGTGATAATAAACTGCGAGACTCGGTCAACAGGTGTCCAGGGTTCGGTGACTTTTATATCTGGAAGTAACTGATTATTCAGGCCGGTACGAATAATGTTCCATACCAGATCTTTCTGGTTAACGTAACCACTACTGGCAGTACCGGTCACTCGTGCCAGTCGGTAAACATTAACTGGATAACCTTTCTGTTGCGCTATTTCAACCAGTGATTCTGCGACCCATTTCGATTGCTGATAACCATCTTTTAATGCTGAATGATGAGAAACAAAAGATTCGGGGAGTTTTTTATTATCTTCAGGGGCAACGGCAATGGTTGAAACATGATTAAATGGAACGGCTTTTATGCTGGATAGCAAAAGCAGGTTTGCGGTAGCAAGTACATTTGATTCTCGCAAACTTTGATAATCTCGCACGACACTGGTTTGTGCTGCATTGTGAAAAATTTGAGAAATCTCTGCAGACAGCTGGTCATAATCTGTCTGATTTAATCCCAGCGTCACTTTGGTTAAATTGAGACAAACAGGGACGACACGTTGCCATTCCTGGATATTTATTTTCTGTGAGTGACAGGCTGATTTAAGACGACGTAAGCCCTGTTGTGGGGTTTCAGTTCTGACTGTGCAAAGAATGGTGGCATCTGTCTGTTCAAGTAATTGACTAAGTAATTGTGCCCCGACAAAACCCGTAGCTCCAGTAAGCAAAACTTTATGAACCGCTCCTTTACTGGCCGTTTCAGGTTTTATGAAACTTTTTTCATTTCGTTGAATACATTGCATAAATGCATCAATATCCTGTTGCATCAAGTCAACTGTTTTGTTGTGGATATTATGTTGATTGATGAACCGGTTTTTTTCTGAGATTTTGTGAGCACCTGTAGTAGCGTACTGAGTCATGTGTTCGTTTAATACTTTACATAAGCTGCCAGGAGTGGGGTTGTCAAAGATAAGTGAAACCGGAATTTCCTGTTTGAGTAAAGCACTTAGGCGATTGGCAACCTGTATGCTTTGTAAGGATTGTCCGCCAATTGAAAAAAAATCGTCATTTGTTGTAATGTCTGTTTTTCCAAGAACTTGCTTCCAGATATTTATAATGGCCTGCTCAAAAGACGATGAGTGTTTGTCAGGCGTATTTTCTTTATAACGAAAAGCAGCTCTTTTTTCGAGTTTTTTTCGGTTGATTTTTCCTGATGAATTTTTTGGTAACGACGAATATAAAATAACAATGGCCGGTAGCATTGGACCAGGTAAAGCCCCTTTGAGAGCGTTTCTCAGCTTTTCTTCATTCCAGCTCTTGTCGTGTGTTGCCAGATGGGCAACCAGTAGTGGCTGATTTTGTTCATTCGTCAGAATGGTTATTGCGATATCATCCAGGCAGGTATTCGATAAAATGGCTTGCTCAATTTCACCAGGTTCAATACGGTACCCGCTAATTTTTATCTGTTGATCTATTCGTCCAGAAAATTCAATATTGCCACAGGCAGTAATGTGAACACTATCACCCGTTCGATAAGCACGTCGCATTATATTTTTATCGAAAGGTGAAGGGATTTGAACAAAATTTTCTGCTGTTTTTTCTTGTAGTCCCAGATAGCCCTTACCAAGGCCTGCTCCGAGCAATAATAGCTCTCCTGTTTCACCTCTGGGAAGAATGTTTAGTGCAGCGTCCACCACCGCTATTTGTCTTCCTCGTAATGGCCGACCAATCAGGCGAGGAGAAACATCACATGCAAGGTTTATCGAGGTGGCGACAACTGTCGCTTCACTGGGGCCGTAAGTGTTGAGTAGTTGTATTTCTGAACTGACTTTTTGTCGCCACTGCTCAACTCTTGAGGTTTGTACTGCCTCACCACCAATAATAATAGTTTTTAGAAAAGCCGGCAGGCACAAGTTTTGAGATTCAACCGCTAACGATAACTCATGCCAATAAGCAGTTGGTAGATCGAGTATGGTGATTTCCCAGCGTTCACACTGCGCTAAAAATGTGGCGGGAGAATTAAGCATTTCATTATTTCTAAGTACCAGCCGTGCACCCGTTGACAGGGTAACAAATATCTCTTCAATACAGGTATCAAAATGAAGTGGGGCAAACTGCAGCATACTGTCCTGTGCTTTCACTGGGTAATCCTGAGCTGCGGCGAGGGCGAAGTCATTTAAAGCCTGGTAACCAATAATGACTCCTTTAGGTTGACCGGTTGAGCCAGAGGTATAAATCAGGTAGGCATCATGATTCAGCTCTCTGTTTTCGGAACACCAGCGTTGGCTTACTGCCTTTTTGTGAATGTTATTATTTTGAACAGGAGTAGCCAGCTCAAAATCAGAAATACATACGAAGGAATCTGTTGCCTTTCTTAATGTCTCATTGATCGATGAGTGCAGCACGACCCGATCGGGACTGGCGTCATTAAGAATCATTAAATTACGTTTTAGTGGTGCTTCAGGGTCAATAAACACGAAACGATGTTCGAGTAACAAAATTGCCAGCATAGTGGCGATCGCCTGAGTGCACCGTGGAAAAAGTAAAGCAATCGTTTGTTTTTTGGACAATTCGAAGCTATTCAGATTAACAGCTATGGCATTAACCGTGTCGATGAGTTCAGCGTAACTTAGTTGTTTGTCTGTTTCGGTAAGCGCTATAGCATCTGGTCGAGATTTTGCTATGTTATAAATTCTGTTTAATATCGAATTATCATTGAAGTTTGTTTTGATGAGTGGCGGAGCGGACAGATAGGAAAGCTTCTCTGTTTCTATGAATATTTTTTCTTCGAGTGATAGTGAAAGAGAATCTAACTGTTTAACCAGCTTCTTCTGGAACTCATCGATGTTTTTTTGAGAATAAATAGTCGGGTTAGCATAAAGTTCAAACTGTAAGCTTCCATCGGGCTGCCTGATAAAAGAAAATGATAAATCTTCAACTGGGCCAGTGCTGAGGGTATGAGCGCTAATGTTGCAGTTTGTTATGGCAAGATCACGTTCGAACGGAATTATATTTACCACAGCGCCAAATAGCTTGTTTTCCAGAGTATTTCTTTCAGTCACTTTTTTCAGTTCTTCATATCGATAACGGAAATGCCGGCGACCCGTTTTTATTTGTTGATTAATCTGATCAAGCAATTGAGCCAGATTATCAACCTGTTCATAGTTGATAATGAGAGGCACAATGTTCATATGCATACAGGGAACATTGGCTGATGCCGAACCCATTCGTGCGGAAACAGGCATCCCCAGTATGGTTGATTTGACGCCTGTATATTGATGAATCAGGTTAGCAACCAATGTCAGCAGCAGTTCACTCCAGCCTGACCGATGGTTTAACGCAATTTTTTCGAGTTGCTTACAAGAATCGGCTGTTATTACTGTGGCACTTTTCAGGCAGTGATTACTAACTTTCGAAGAGGATGCCGCAATTGAACGCACATGCGGTGCTGTTTTTAAGCGCGCTAGCCAATACTGTTTGTCTTTTTCAATGGAGGCTGATTTTTGATACTGAGTATCTTCGATAAGCACTTTTGAGTAATCTCCAAATTCAGGAGGGGCAGCATTCTGGTTTTTCAAAAGTGACTTGTAATAAGTTAACAGGCTATCAATCAATAAAGCAAAGCTGTATCCATCGCTGGCGATATGGTGAATACATAGAAACCATAAATGTTGAGTGTTAGAGATCTTAATCAGTAGCTGGTGATAATTCTTGCCCTCACCGATTTTAACCGGTCTTGTCAGTTCGTTTTGCATTAATTCGAGTGCCGCCTGGTGAGGGTTAGCCGCCGATGATAAATCTTTAAATTCGACTTTCGGTTCTTTTTGACGATGTACTATCTGTTGAACTGGAAGATCGCTGTCCAGATAAAAACGAGTATTGAGCGCTTCAGCCTGTTGTAATATCTGACTGGCCGCACGTTCAAACAGGCAACGATTGAAGTCACCTGTAAACTCCAGGTACTCGGCAGCATTATAAATCGTACTTTCTCGATCAATAGCCTGTCCCAACCAGATACCGAACTGTGCAGAGGAGAGTGACTGTGGAGAACGAGAGGCATTTTGAAGGCTCATCCAATAGCATCCTCTGCAGGTAGCTGTTTATTTAAGTTCTCCTGAAAAATTTCCCACCACTGCCTTAATGTGACGGTTTGTGCTAACGCGGAAAACTTTAATTGAATACCCTGAGAGCGCCATTTTTCCATTAATGTCATCGCCCGGATTGAATCCAGCCCGAGATAAGTCAGGTTTTCATCCATTTCGACGTCATTTTGTGCGATCAGTAAAATATCAGCAATATCTTTCTGCATTGACTCCAGACTTAATGCAGGCTGGTTAACAGGCAGAGCACCATTTTCTGATATTTCTTTAATGGCTTTTTTTAATGGTTTAACGTGACCACATCGGTTGGCAATATAGTTTAAGGTATATTGATGATCCTCAGCGGTAAAATCAGCAATGGCATTACCAATGACAAATGGTTTGATATCATACATAAAGGCATCAAGAGCGGTAGACAGAATACCGATATGCCCATAAATACCACAAATGATTAACTGATCTTTATTATTGTCGCGCATATAGTCCAAAAGTGGTGTTCGCTTAAACGCACTGTATCGCCACTTGGTATATTGAATGTCATCATCATCGGGACTCAAAGCATCAATAATGGCTATGTTTTCTTCGCCGGGACCAGCGCCCCAGAAGTCAGTCAGCAGTGCTCGATTTTTAATGGTCTGATTCGCAGGTTGTGCGGTATAAATGACCGGGATGTCATTATTCTTTGCGGTATATTTAAGCTTTTGAATATGCTCGATTACCGGCACAATTGGGCTACTGTTTTGTGGGTAGATATTAACAAAATATTGCTGCATATCATGAATAAGCAGTACCGCATTATGTGGGTTAATCTGCCAGTCAGTTTTGTTTTTGATTAACGTTGAATTGCCTGGTATTTCATACTGCCTGATGTCTGGAATTGCCATTCGGTTTACCTTGTATTCTGTTTATGCTGTGTGTTTGGTCTGTGTTGTTATTTGTATTAGTTTTTCTGATATATGCAGACGAAGTGCGTTCTTATCGACTTTTCCGAATCGGGTTTTCGGAAAATCATCAACCAGTTCGAAACGGTCCGGATACTTAAATTCTGCTAATTGTCGAGCTCGTAAAAATCGATTCAAACCGGTTGCGGTTAGCGGTATCTTAAGGTCGTTCTTAGCAATCACAAATGCGCAAATGCGTTCACCCAGATAATCATCTGGCATTCCAACAACGGCCGCATCAAATACCTCATGGTGGGTTAACAGGTGATTTTCCAGTTCTTCTGCGGCTATTTTTTCACCCCCTTTATTGATTTGATCTTTTGAACGTCCTTCAACAATCAGGTAACCATCTTCATTGACTCTCACTCGGTCACCTGTTCGATAAAACCCGTCGGAAGTAAAAGCTTTCAGGTTATGTTCAGGGGCTTTGTAATAACCGCGTATTGTGTAGGGGCCTCGAGTTAACAGATGTCCTGTTTCACCTGGAAATACCGGGTTATCTTCGTCGTCCACGACTTTTATTTCATCTAATCTTGACAGAGGGCGTCCCTGGGTCAGGCAAATGGTCTCGATATCATCATTCAGCCGAGTGTAGTTAACGAGCCCTTCGGCCATTCCAAAGACCTGCTGTAATTGACAGCCGAGAATGGGAGCTACTTTCCTGGCTGCTTCATAACTTAATTTTGCACCGCCAACCTGCAGTATTTTTAAACTTGATATATCTAAATTTTCGTTGAGTTTCTGGCGAGCTTCAAAAGCGTTGAGCCATGCAATTGCAAGCGGAGGGACAAGTGCGGTTATGGAAACTCTGTATTTTTCAATGAGTGAAAACGCATTATCCGGAGCGCCAGAGTTAGTTAATATCAATGTTCCACCAGCGGTAAATATACCCAGAGCACCGGGTGAACTCATAGGGAAGTTATGGCATACAGGTAACACTGCCAGATAAATTGAGTGCTCATTGATCTGACAAATTTCGTTGCTACCAACAACACTGTACAAATAATCATAGTGAGTTCTTGGAATGAGTTTGGGCACTCCGGTTGTTCCACCTGATAGTTGAAACAAAGCGATATCAGAGGCTTTAATGTCAGTTGGTTGAAACTCGATATTTTCTGGCAGCGCATTTAAATCCCCGATATTTTCTTTCATCCGCTCTGTGGTTAACGCATGGGACAAGCTGATAAAATTGGAGTTTAAATTAATCAGATAGCTCATATGAAGCTTCTGATTTTCGTTCAACTGATTAACGATTGATTCGCAGCTGTAACCATTTAATCGGGTGGTACCAAAATAAGCTTTTGCCTGAGTGAACTGGCAAAAATAGCTAATTTCTGAGTATCGATGTGTAGGCAATGCCATTACCGGACAGGCACCTATTTTAAACAGAGCAAAAAGCAATTCAAACAATGCACAGCAGTTGGGTAAATGAATAACGACTTTATCGCCTTTGCCCAGTCCCTTTTGTTGTAAAATGTTTGCCAGTTTGTCTGAATGAGAATTCAGTTCTTTATAGCTCCAGCTCAACTGGTCATCAATTACCGCTGGGTGCTCTTTTGGCAGGTGAGGAAGTAAAATTTCTCCCAGTGTTATTTCTTGCCAGAAACCAATTTTTTTGTAACGCTGCTCGAAGTTTTCAGGCCATGGGGTATAGTCAGGAATTTTGACATTATTTTTTTGACTCTGTGGGTCCTGTTTGTTCTTGTTACTCAATGTTCTGTCCTCGCTCTTTGATTCCCAGCGCATTGAGCATCGTGTTGAATTTCGCACCGGTTTCATTCAGTTCTTTTTCTGGAATTGAGCCCTCTACAATGCCTGCTCCCGCGTAGAGTGTTGCCTGTTTACCTTCGATTTCAGCACAGCGTATTGTGACAACCCATTCTCCATCTCCAGAGCAATTGCACCAGCCGACCATGCCGGTAAATAAATTTCGATCGTATTCTTCAATTTCATTAATGGCTTTTCTCGCTGCTTTTTCCGGGTATCCTCCGATTGCAGGTGTCGGGTGCATCGCCATGGCGATTTCCAGGGAAGTAATATCTGATGATTTTAGTTCGCCTTCAATACGGGTTGATAAATGCCACATGGTTTCTGTATGAATGAGTTCGGGATTGTCCGGGACGTTGAGTTTTTTGCAAAAAGGCGTTAACGCATCGACGATTGATTGAATGACCAGTGCATGTTCATGTCGATCTTTAGGTGAATTAATGAGTCGTTCACAAATTTCTTTTTCAGCTTGTTTATTTTGTTGTCTGGGTTCTGAACCTGCGAGGGGGTTGGCAATAATTTTGTTTCCACGTTTTTGAATCAACAATTCTGGACTGGCGCCTAGCAATGTTTTATTTGAATTAACATTGTCTTTTTTATTGGCAGAAACGGCAAAGGTATAGCCATTCTGATTAGATTGCTCTAGCCTTTTTAATACAGAACCGATATCAACGGAGTGTTCCGTTGTAATTTGCAGTGTTCGAGAGAGTACAACTTTATCAAGTTCTTTACGAGAAAATCGATCCAGTGCGTCAAATACACTTTTTTTAAATTGTTCGGGAGCTGGTTCTGGTTTGATGGAAAATTTTCCTAGCTCAGGCGCGGGGGATGAGGTTGTTGAACTTGCAGTGATCAAGCCGGGCATAGCAGGGTTAGATAAATTTGTTTTTATTGTACTGATAGATGCTTTTTCAGCATTAAAATTAGTACTTAATTTTAATGCTGATGGTCTTGATATATCAAATGGGATAGCGCCAATAATAATGGGGGCTGAATGTCCCAGCTCGGTCGCAAGACGCAAAGATTCGGTGACTTGTTGATTGATATTTCTCATTCCTGCATCTAACAGATTAGCAAAAGGTGGTTTTGCCAGAATGGTATTACCAGGAGAAGAAAAATAAGCGGTTTCACCGGTTTTATATTGATTGATCAAGGGCTGCTCAGTTGTTTTAAGCGTTGCCCCGGATAAAGTACACTCAGTCATAATAAGTCGCCCCGATTGGTTTAAATGCAATTGCGCCAGTTACTTTTATTAAGCACTTTTGTGTCAAGTATGTTGTGCCAGATAACAAGTTCATTGCTATCTGGTTGCTGCACTTTAAATGATAATGATTATCATTACAATGATGATGTTGTAATTTTTTTAATTTTAATGGTGCTGGCAGGTCTGATTAAATGAAGTGGAAGCTTTGTTTTTATTCTATGCTCAAAAAACTAGCGTCGAGTGCATTTGGTCTAGAGATATTTATATTGGTTAGAGATGTTATTTAGAGTTTTTGAATCTATTAAAACTCAAAATTGAAATATTCAATGGGGAGAGATTAAAAAAGCAGGCTATCAGATTAGATAGCCATTTAGCATCAATAAATATAAGGAGAAAATCAGTTTTTACCTGAATGCCCAAAACCACCTTCACCTCGAGAGCTTTGATCAAATTCTGAGACAACTTCAAATGCTACCTGGACTACAGGTAATACGACTAGCTGGGCAATGCGATCGCCAGGTTCAATCTGAAAAGTTGTTTTACCGCGATTCCAGCAAGATATAAATAATTGTCCCTGATAGTCTGAATCGATTAATCCCACCAGATTTCCCAATACAATACCGTGTTTATGGCCCAGTCCGGAGCGAGGCAAAATTGTTGCGGCTAAACCTGGATCACAAATGTGGATAGCGAGTCCCGTTGGAATTAATTCAGTTTGTCCAGGCTCGAGTGTTAAAGTCGAGTCAAGGCAAGCACGCAGATCGACACCGGCAGAGCCTTCGGTAGCATAAGCAGGTAACGGGATTTCATTGCCTATTTTATTATCAAGAATTTTAACTTCAATTTTTTTCATTGAACGCTTTCTCCAGTTTTACAATTTTTATGGGTAATACGGGTTACAGATTTATTCGTTTTTACCATTGATAAGACCAGTCAAGACTGATCATATCTAATCCGGGGTTGGGTAGTTTGATGTTTGCATTGGAGTAGTGGTTATAGCGCAAAGTTAGTTGATGTTTTTTTGCCTCATCCAGTGCGACTCCCAGCCCCAACAATGTAGAAAACTGTCCATGTGAGGACAAAATAATTGAGTCGAATTTTTTGGAGTCAAGGTAGGCCAGACCAATGCCCGCCTGCCAGAACCATAAACGTTCTTTACTTTCATCTCCCCAGAAAGTGATAACGGGTCGTACGCTAATGAGGTTGAGTGAATCCTTATTTTTAAGGTGTGAAAAATAAGTTTCAATATTCAGTTCTCCATAACCAATCACTGCATTCTTATAACTGGTTTCTGTGTTCCAGAAAATGCCAGCACTTACCTGAGAGGCGCCTCGAGTATCGTTGCTCTGAATCAGAGAGTCATCCATTCCTGTACCAGCATTCAGCATAATACCGTCAATAGCCTGTAGGCTAAATGGACAAAATGAGAGCATTGCGAGTAGCCATGCTGAGGAAATCTTGTGTTTAAACAGTCTATGCATTGGTATTATAGGTTGCCTGTATAAAAGTTAATGTCGTTAATCGGTATTGATTAGTGAGCGGCTTTGAACATTAAAAACCATTCTGCTTTTTTATCATGTCATAAGCAGATTGTATTTCCTGGGATTTTTCAGTTGCCACTTTAATCATTTCTTCGGGCATTCCTTTTGAAACCAGCTTGTCAGGGTGATGCTGAGACATTAATTTACGATAAGCTCTTTTTACTTCCTGTTTGCTTGATGACTGAGGGATCCCCAGTACTTTATAGGCTTGTTCTGGAGAGGGGCCGCCATTATAAGTACCTGATGCGCCTCCCTGTTGAAAGGCCTGTTGTGCAATGACCATTTCAATCAGGTTATCGATTTGTGAAGCGGGGATCCTGAAAGCATTGCCTATCTGATATAAAATCTGCATTTCTGCAGTAGAAACCTCTCCATCGGCAGTGGCTGCAACAATTTGAATTTCAAGAAACATCTGGATCAGGCTGGGTTTTCTCGCGCAATTTAGTATCAGATCGCGTAACTGTGTTTCAAGATTGAAATCGGCAGACTTGCCATGATTGAAAGCATTAATTGCCTGATCTCGTTTTTCACCGGCCAGTCCGAGTTTCATCATGACTTGTTCGGCGGCCTCAATTTCTACTTTTTTAACGATACCGTCGGCTTTGGCAATATGCCCCATGACCGCAAAACTCGACTCAAAAAATAATGTCTGAGTTTTTGCCGGGTCGATATTACCAAATATCTGCCCAAAATCCTGGCTCATGCCTTTGTCAAAAGAGTGGCCTAACCAGACACCAATTAACAGGCCTATCGGACCGCCCAGAGCGAGACCCAGTGCGCCGCATATAATTTTTCCGAAAATATTCATTTGTTATTTATCTATTGGTTAAGTTGTCTATAGGTTAAATTGTCTATAGGTTATGTTATCTATTTGTCTGAGTTATACCGTCAGGTATCAGCACTTTTGGCCTGGCTATCTGACTGGTGTGAATTTTTTAGTTGTAGTTCCAGCTGATTTAATCGCTCGGGAGTACCTATATCCTGCCAGTGGCCCTGATAAATTTCGCCACTGACGAGTTTTCTGTCGGCTGCTTTACGCAGTAGCGGAGCTAACCCCTGTGGTTTTTGGGTGTCACAAGCCTGAAATAAAGCCGGGCTCAATAAGCTGACTCCTGAAAACGTCCACATGTCTTGCGCCTTATTGAGTACCAGGTTGTTTTCAAGTGCAAAGTCTCCCCCTGTGTTTTGCTCAGGGTTTGGAACCAGAACCAGGTGAGCCAGCCTGTTTTTTAGATGTAGTTGTTCAATCTGGGGGCTGTGAGTCCATTTTTCAAATGAAATATCAGTCCAGATATCGCTATTAATTACTAAGAATGGGTCATTACCCAGCAGAGGAAGTGCTTGTTTTATTCCGCCTGCTGTTTCCAGTGCATGTTCTTCTGCTGACCACTGAATATTAACGCCCAGATGCCTGCCATCTTTAAAGTAATCTTCAATCTGTTCGCCCAGATAACAATGATTAATCACAATTTGAGTGATATCTGCTTTTCTGAGGTTTTCAATATGGTATTGAAGCAACGGTTTATCCATCACTGGGAGCAGAGGTTTGGGCGTATTACTGGTCAAAGGCATCATTCGTTTGCCTCGTCCAGCTGCTAATATCATGGCTTTCACAAAGCGGCTAACTGAGGTTGAATTTTATCGGTCAGGTAGCGATGAAAGCCATCAAACTCAGGGTATCTTGAGGCCGTATCAATCAGGTAGTTGAAGGTTAATGCAAGGTCTTTCAGGTAATCAGATTTATTATCTCGATAATTCAATCGAGTGAAGATGCCCAGTACTTTTATATGCCTTTGCATTCCCATGAGCTCAAACTGGCGAAAGAAGTCTTCGAATGTCAGAGAGTATAAGTTGTTTTGTTTGAGCTGATGGTAATAATTTTCAGTCCAGCTTTTTACCTGCTCAAAAGGCCACTGGATATAACAATCTTTATACAGGGAGACAAGATCATAAGTTACTGGACCTTTTACGGCATCCTGAAAATCAATAACGCCAGGAGTCTCATTCTCACAAATCATCAGATTTCGGGAATGGTAATCTCTGTGTACTAATACCTGTGGTTGCTCCAGAGCACTATGAATGAGCTTGTCAAAAGTTTGTCTCAGGAGGTTTTCTTCGGTTTTTTCCAGTCGAATCGTTAAGTGATGTTTGATAAACCATTCATTGAAAAGGTTAAGTTCGATATCTAATTGCTCATAGGAGTAGTGAGGCAGCCCAGAGAGTGCTTTTTCAGGTGTGAGTTGAATTTTCAGCAGTGTATCTGTTGCGCTTTTGTAGAGCTGGTTAACGCTTTGCGGATTCAGGCTGGGTAAATAAAGCTGGTCTCCAAGATCAGACAGCAGCATAAAGCCTTGTTCATGGTCTATTTTTAATATTCTCGGAACAAAAATACTCTGTTCTCGCATAATCTGGTTTATTTGTTCAAATGCAATGTTGTTTTCCGTTGCAGGGGGGGAGTCTACAGCAATGACTGAGCCTCCCTCATGAGCAAACCGAAAATAACGCCGAAAGCTGGCATCGCCAGAAACCGTAGTTAATGAGGGAGAGGCCGTTGATAGTTGTTTTCCTGCCCAGCTGGCTAGTTGCAGTTTTCTACGATCTTGCATATCAAAATAAATAAACGAGTAATATTAATAGGGTTAAGTTAATTGTGGCGAGAATAATGCCTGTAATGGTGCATTTCTACAAGTTAGATTGGTTTTTCTTCGCGTAATTGAAGACATGTTAGCGGATCTGGATTATTTTTCCAGGCTCGTGAACTTTTCATCAGGTTGTCGCTACGTAATTTGATTGATTTTTAACCTGAAAAAGCAGATTGAAGGGATGGAACGCATTTTTATTTCAGCGATCGGTTTTTTAACGTATCATTGCCGTTTATTTAAACTAATGAGTAGCATTCGTTGTTTCAGCCATTTAATTCGTCAAGGCGTTTCAATAATCAGAGCAGGGGAGTGAATTCGTTGTCGCCGTTAACGGGACTCTTTACGGCTATTATTGCGTTGTATAGCACTGTTGGGATTACCGCTGATACCCCCTCAAGTGTGACTAACAGTGATGACAAAAACTCCGCTGTCGATAGCGTCAATGCGCCATTTTTCAAGTCGCGTTTGCCACTGGATTCGACTGGAAGCCCTGATTTATCCAGCTTATCACGCTGCTCCAGAGGGATAAATAAAGTAAAACGAATAATACCTGGCTCTACAGGCGCATTAACGCAAGCACAAACAGCCGCTGAAAGTGAGCAGGTACTGATGCTGGCAGATAGTATGCCAGAGTTGAATAATCGCCGAACTCACCTGAAAGGTAACGTGGTAGTCAAGGATAGCCAGTCTGTTTTGCGAGGCAATGAAATAGTCATTAATCATGCAACCGAGTCTCTCAAAGCGACAGGTGGCGTTTCTGTTGAGTCTGAAGAGGCTTTTTTCAGAGCGAAAACCGCAGTAAAAAGCCAGCAATCTGGCAGTATTCAACTGGATGATACTCAGTTTTATATTTTTGACAGTCATGCAAATGGCCGAGCTTCTCAGGTTCGGCTGGTAGAAAATGAGCCATTACAACTCAAAAAACTATCATTTACGACTTGTCCCATTGGCGATAATAGTTGGCGCTTACAAACCTCTGAAATGAATTATGATCACGAAACAGGAATGGTTGAAGCATGGAATACCACACTGAAAGTTGGTAATGTTCCGGTATTTTATTTTCCTTATGTTGATTTTGCTTCACGAAGAAAGTCAGGCATGTTAGCCCCCGATCCCAAAATTGATGATCGCAATGGTTTTGACCTTGCTATTCCTGTTTACTGGAATATTGCACCCAATATGGACGCGACTGTTACTCCACGGCTAATCGAAAAGAGAGGGTTTCAGCTTGGCGCTGAATACCGCCTGCTCACCGAGAAAACCAATTCTGAAGTTAATTTTGAGTGGATGCGAAAGGACAAAATACTTGATAAACAATTGCAAGAAGCTTCCAGTCAAACGTTGCTCGGCAGTGATAATAGTGAGCGCTGGTATGGAAAGCTCATCAACCAGACGCGTTTTAGTCCACTATGGACTGCGCAGATTGATGCGCGAAAGGTAAGTGATTCTGAATATTTTAAGGATTTCAGTTCCAGCCTGGAATCTTCTAATGAAACTCAGTTAAACAGTCAGATGTCTGTTGATTATCAAGATGATATCTGGCAAATGAACTGGTTTGCGCTGAGTTATCAGTCGTTGATTGGTGTTGAAAATTATCGTTATTTGCCCAGTTGGACAACTTCTGCTGATTACCTGAGTGAGAATGGATTACGCTGGCAGCTAACTTCTGAAGCCACTCGGTTTGAGAACAAAAATGACCAGGTCATTACCGGTGAAAGATACGACCTGATGCCGAGCCTGAGTTATTCATTGAGGTCAAGCTGGGGGTATCTGACACCTAAAGTCAGTTATCAGGTGAGTCGTTATCATCAGGTTTCACAGCAAAACCTTGAAGAATCCACTGTGACACGAAATTTGCCTCTATATAGCCTTGATTCGGCCATGTATTTTGACAGAGAGACTGAAATTGGTGGTGATAGTTACACCCATTCTCTGGAACCAAGGTTGTTTTACTCGTATATTCCCTACAGAGAGCAGTCAGATATTAATATTTTTGATACGACTCGTGCAGAATTCACTTTTGCCCAGTTGTGGCGAGAAAACCGGTTTAGTGGGCTGGACCGAGTTGGAGACACCAATCATGTCAGTGTTGCACTGGCAAATCGTTTGTTTAATAACAGGGATGGTGAAGAAACGCTTAACCTGACTCTGGGAAGAATTTATTATCTGGCGGATCAAAAGGTTCAGCTGGGAAACGACCAGCTGGATGAAAAAACGGAATCTCCCTGGTTGGTTAAGGCTGATTATCAGGTTTATTCCGGGCTTTCGGTGTCGAGCCTGGTAGAGTGGGATGAAGAACAAAAGCAGACCTATAGAGGGCAATCGAGCATAAAATTTGAACCCATTGAGAATCATAATGTCAATTTAACCCACAGGTACCGAAGTAATATTGATAATCAACAAAATGAGGAAATTGATTTTTCATTTGCCTGGCCAGTTAATGATAAGTGGCGAGTTCTGGGAAGATGGTATAATGACCTGCGCAGGCAAAAAATTATTGGTGCCTTTGCCGGGGTTGAATATGAGTCATGCTGTTGGGCTGTGCGAATTGTTGCTCAACGTTACCTCAATGCGCAAGTTGAGTCAGTTGCTCGAGAGAGTCTGACCGATGATGAATATAACAGTGGTATTTACTTTCAGTTTGTCTTTAAAGGTCTGGCAAGCGTAGGTAAATCCAGTTTAACAAGTACATTAGAGTCTGGAATTCCTGGTTATGATGACCCGTTTGCAGATTAACTGGCAAGATTTAATTGATGAGATTTAATTGATGAGATTTAATTGATGAGATTTAATTGATGAGATTTGGCTGGTAAAGATTTAACTGGTAAGAAGTTAACCGGTTATTGGTTTATTGATAAGTAGATATTTGGGCGCTTTTATAAAGGATTTGCATTGCCTGACCAGGTTAAAGCAGATATTTTACAGAAGTGTGGATTAAAGAAAGTAGTACAAAGATGGTTAAAACATGAAGAAAACGCTTAGATTATTAATATTGCTCAGCATGAGTTTATTGAGCTCAATGGCCGGCGCAAAACTGGAAGTGATTGACCGTGTGGCTGCGTTGGTAGATAAAGATGTTATTCTCTCCAGTGAAGTGGTTCGCCGAACGAATACGATTATTAAACAGATAGAAGAGAGAAAGCAGAAGGTTCCAGCAATGGAAACTTTACGTCAGCAAGTTCTCGATCGATTGATTATTGAATCACTTCAGATACAGATGGCTAAACGAGCAGGTGTGAGAATTAGTGATGCTGAGCTTGATACGACCCTGGAACGAGTGGCAAAAGAGAATAAATTGTCGATTGAAGGATTTCGTAAAAAAGTCATATCGGATGGTACACCGTGGGCCATTTTTCGAGAAGATATTCGCGGCGAAATTATGATCTCCCGTGTACGGGGTGGCATGGTACAAAGGCGTATAAAAATTAGCGACAAAGAAGTCGATAATCTGCTGGTTCAGATTAATAAAGAAGGGCTTAGTCGTACGCAATATTCACTGGGTCATATTTTGCTTTCTTTATCTGAAGATTCATCTCCTGAATTCATTGCGGAAACTCGTGAAAAAGCCGGGAAACTGGTCAAAGAGTTACGGGAAGGCGCTAATTTTCAGGAATATGCAATTACCTATTCTGCCGGAGAAAATGCATTGAGTGGCGGCTTACTTGGTTGGCGAAGTGCTAATCAGTTACCCAGCTTGTTTGCCGGAGTTGTAAAAAGTATGAAAGCAGGTGATGTCTCCGAGCCTTTGCGTTCAGGCAGCGGTTTACATATTTTATATCTGGTTGAATCAAAGGGTGGGTTCGAGACTCAGGAAGTGATGCAGTCACACGTGCGACATATTCTGATTTCACCGAATGCTATTCAGGATGAAAAAGCGACTCTGGATAAAATAAAATTGATCCGTAAGAGAATCGTTGATGGTGAAGATTTTGCCAAATTAGCCATTGAGTTTTCTGATGATAAAGGGTCTGGTGCGCTGGGAGGCGATTTAAAATGGTCTAATCCTGGTACTTATGCGCCAGAGTTTGCTAAAGCGATGGACTCTCTGGCAATTAATGAACTGAGTGAGCCGGTTAAGTCTCAATTTGGATGGCATATTATGGAAGTGCTCGGAAGACGAAACCAGGATCAGACGGAAGATAAAAAGCGTGAACGAGCTTATAGAATTCTGCAAAAAAGAAAGTTTGAAGAAGAAGCCCAGATTTGGGTCAGAGAACTTAAAGATCAGGCTTATATAAAAATTATCGATGACAAATAATGTTAAATCAGGAAAGTCCCCCAGAATTTTAATCACCATGGGGGAGCCCGCAGGTATTGGTCCTGAGTTACTGGTGCGAATAGCGCAGCTCAGATTTGATATTGAGCTGGTTGTGTTGGCAGCGCCGCAATTATTAAAAGCTACGGCAGAGAAGTTGGCTGTACCGTTAGATTTAACATTGGTTGATTTGAATTTACCTGACTGGCAAGAGCGTACAGGTAACATGTCACACAAAGCCGGGCACCTTTATGTTGAGGCTGTAGAATTACCGAATCCTGTCACATGTGGTGAATTAAGTTCGGGTAATGCACCGGCAATATTAGCTATGTTGACCCGCGCCAGCAAGCTGGCGTTAATCGGCTGTGTCGATGCCATTGTTACTGCGCCAGTGCATAAAGCTAACTTGAATACGGCGGACTCAAAATTTCTCGGGCACACCGAATTTTTAGCAGATGCTGCAGGAGTCAACAAAGTTGTTATGATGCTTGCGACTAATGAGCTGAGAATTACCCTGGCGACAACGCATCTGCCTTTACTAGAAGTACCTGCTGCAATTACCAGTGAGCTGCTGGAAGAGACCATTAAAGTTATCCTGAACTCCTTTTCTCTCTCTGGGTTATCTCAACCGAGGCTGGCTGTTTGTGGTTTGAACCCCCATGCCGGAGAAGATGGTTTGTTGGGGCATGAAGAACAGGAAGTGATTACGCCCTTGATAAAAAAATTACAACTAAAGGGGTTGTCTGTATCAGGGCCTTTTCCCGCAGATACGCTTTTTACACCAGAAAAACGTCAGCAGTATGATGTATTTCTGGCCATGTATCATGATCAAGGCTTACCGGTTGTTAAAGCATCAGGTTTTGGGCAATGTGCTAATATAACGCTCGGTTTGCCTTATATACGAACATCTGTCGATCATGGTACTGCACTGGATATTGCTTCTTCTTATTCCGCTTCGTCAGATAGTTTAAAGTATGCTATTGATTATGCCATAAAACTCACTCGTGGAGAGTTACCTGAATGAAGCCATTTAATCCTGAACAGCATAACGCCAAAAAGCGATTTGGACAGAATTTTTTACAGGATTCGAGTGTTATAGAAAGAATTGTTTCGGCAATCAGGCCTGGGGAAAGTGATGCGTTAATAGAAATTGGTCCCGGCCTGGGGGCATTAACCAAAGTCATTTTAGCTGAGTCAAAAAAGATTTCGGTGATAGAGTTGGATCGTGATGTTATTCCCAAGCTAAAATTTAACTGTGACAGGGTGGGGGACTTAACTATTCACCAGCAAGATGCATTGAAAACTGATTTCAAAGTCTTTGCAGAAAAGCAGAAAATCAGGGTTGTCGGCAATTTACCTTATAATATTTCTACGCCAATTTTATTTCACCTGTTTTCCTTTTTAAATGATATCGAAGACATGCATTTCATGTTGCAAAAAGAAGTGGTTGAAAGAATGGTTGCGCAACCCGGTAGTAAAACTTATGGCAGGTTGAGTGTAATGACTCAGCAGATGTGTGATGCTCATTTGTTATTTGTAGTGCCACCGGAAGCTTTTACTCCGGCACCCAAAGTCGACTCTGCGATTGTTCGTCTTACGCCAAAGCAGAGCCCTCTGAAGCTGGAGGATGAAAAGCTCTTTTCCGCAGTGGTGGCGGACGCATTTAATCAGCGACGTAAAACCGTGCGAAATGTCTGGAAAAAATACCTTTCTCAGGAAGATTTTGCGATATTAAATATTGATTCGAAATTACGACCAGAAAAT
>JADGFG010000257.1 GCA_016743995.1 Kangiellaceae bacterium
CGTTATTACAGGCGGGTGGAGAAAACTAATTCTTCCAGGGCTAATTTTTCCTGAAGGGTTAATTTTTGATTAATCGTTATAAACGATGGGGAAATGGCTCCCCTGAAAATATTGGTTCGTTTAGCTAGTTGTAATATATAAATTGATAGCATAGTTGAACTGAAAATAGTCGAACTGAAAATAGTAAAACTGAAAAGTTTTAACAAATAGTGAAGTAAACTAATGGCAATGAAACCTCATAGAAAGAAAAAATTATTAACAGTGATTGGTGGTGTCGTAGCAGTCGCCAGTATTGTTGGCCTTATTTTGTACGCAAGTAGCCAGAAAATGAATTTATTTTATACACCGTCAGAAATAGCTCGCGGCGAAGCCCCTATTGAAAAAATTATTCGTGTGGGTGGTCTGGTTAAAGAAGGCAGTGTTAAAAATATAGATCGTGAAGATTCAGTTCTGGAAACTCATTTTATTGTGACGGATAGAGAAAAAGAAATACTCGTTGCTTATCACAAAGTACTTCCTGATTTATTTAGTGAAGGCCAGGGGGTTGTTGCCTTGGGACGAGTTAATCCTGATGGCAGTTTTGTGGCAACTGAAGTGTTAGCTAAGCATGATGAAGAATATAAGGCGCCGGAAGTGCTTGATGCATTAAAACGTGCGGGTCACCCCGTAAAGACGGAGACCTGATCGATGCAGGCGGAATTTGGTCATTATTTATTAGTGCTGGCATTTTTTATGACCATCGCACTTTCTGTGATTCCAATGATTGGGACAGTGACAAAACAAAGTGCGCTTGTTTATTCAGCCAGACCCCTGGTCTATATTATTTTTGCCAGTGTTACTGGCAGTTTTTTATGTCTGGAATACGCATTTCTGATTGATGATTTTTCGGTAACTTATGTTGCACAACACTCAAATTCGTTGCTGCCCGTGCGTTATAAAATTTCAGCGGTGTGGGGGGGGCATGAAGGTTCATTTTTGTTGTGGATTTTTATTTTGAGTGGCTGGATGTTTGCGGTCTCGATTAAAGCGAAAGCATTACCATTAATGAGTTATACCAGAATATTGTCGGTTCTGGGCATGATAACCTGTGGTTTTCTGGCATTTCTAATCTTCACATCAAACCCATTTGACAGATTGTTACCTTATTTTCCAGTAGATGGTTCGGATCTTAATCCTTTATTGCAGGATTTTGGTATGATTATCCATCCGCCAATGTTGTATATGGGTTATGTGGGGTTTGCTGTATCGTTTGCATTTGCAATTTCCTCATTAATCGAAGGCAAATGGGATGCTACCTGGGCACGATGGACTCGCCCCTGGACAACCACTGCCTGGGTTTTTCTGACACTTGGTATCGCGCTGGGGAGCTGGTGGGCTTATTACGAGTTGGGCTGGGGAGGCTGGTGGATGTGGGACCCTGTTGAAAATGCTTCGTTTATGCCTTGGCTTGCCGGTACTGCATTAATTCATTCTCTTGCGGTAACTGATAAACGAAATTCTTTTAAAGGCTGGACACTTGCGCTGGCGTTGACAACTTTTTCATTATGTCTGTTAGGAACTTTCCTGGTACGTTCAGGCGTTATTACCTCAGTACATTCCTTTAGTAGCGATCCTGGAAGAGGTATTTTCATTTTAACTTATCTGGGTATTGTAATTGGCGCTTCGATATTCTTATTTTTTATGCGTTCGGGGAAAATTACAAAAAAAGTTGATTTTAGTCTGTTTTCGAAAGACATGTTTTTACTTTTAAATAACATTTTATTAATCTGTGCAACATTCAGTGTCTTGTACGGAACGTTATATCCAATGATTGCTGAAGCGTTTGGACGGAAATTATCAGTAGGCGCACCATGGTTTAATATGATATTTCCTGTACCAATGGCCGTGTTGCTTGTGTTACTTGGAATTGGGCCATTGTTAAACTGGAAAAAACATGATTTTAGTCAGGTTAAATCAACATTAATCAAGCAGCTTGCTATTGCTTTGTTTATTTCCGGAGCTGTAACATTTTTTAATGATGATCATTATCTCTGGGTTTTTATTGGCGTATTTTTGTCTATCTGGGTGGCGAGTTCTAGCGCATTCTTTATTATCAGCCCGAATAATAAATCGACGGATAACCGCCTCAAGTTCAAACGTTTATCTCGTGGTAATCTTGGAATGCTAGCGGCGCACCTGGGCATTGCTGTTACTACAGTTGGTATTGTGATTACCAGCTTTTATAGTATAGAAAGAGATTTGAGGTTTGTTACTGGTAAAACGGTTACTCTGGGAGAGTATTCTTTTAAACTGGTGAATACTGAAGCGGTTTCGGGGGACAATTATCAGGCGTCAAAAGTCAATTTTGAGGTTTATAAAGATAATCAACTGGTGAATCAGTTATCCCCTGAAAAAAGACATTACGTGACCGGTAAGCAAATGATGACAGAAGCCGCCATTGATCCGAGTTTATGGCGAGATATTTATATTTCTCTGGGTGAACCTCTGGATAAATCCAGACAGGTCTGGGCGGTTCGAATTTATGTGAAGCCTTTTATTCGCTGGATCTGGCTTGGTACTTTATTAATGGGGGCTGGAGGTTTGCTGGCAGCGTTAGATAAACGTTATTCTAGAAAACAAAAAATTACAGATGATATAGCGAAGAAAGACATAAAAATTGATATTGAACCTTCTGTTGCTACCTGTAAGGAGTCACCATGAGCTCTAAATTCTCCTACTGGAAGATGACTGTTGTTGTTGTCATTTTTATTGGTTTTATCGGGTTATTTTTCTGGGCGTTAAGTCATGATCCCAGAGAGTTACCATCACAATTAATTAATCAGCCTGTGCCTGAGTTTTCGGTTGTTGACTTACTGGAACCTGAAGTGATTCATACACAGTCAATGTTTAATGAAAAAATCACCCTGTTGAATGTATGGGCAAGCTGGTGTGCAGCCTGTTACAGTGAGCACCCTTATTGGAATCAGTTTACACAAACCAGTCAGCTACAGTTGGTTGGTTTAAATTATAATGATAAAAAAGAGAAGGCACTTCGGTTCCTGGAGTCGCAGGGAAATCCCTATAAGAAGGTGATTTTCGACCAAAGTGGTCGTCTGGGAATAGATTTTGGGGTTTACGGTGCACCAGAAACATTTTTAATTGGTCCTGATGCCAGAGTGAGGTATCGGCATGTTGGGGTGGTTAATAGTAAAGTCTTTGCAACTAAATTTAAGCCGCTGATTAACAAGATAAAACAGGGGTTTTGATGAAAAATTTATTTATGTTGACAGTTTTTTTCATGTCATCGTTAACCAGTGCTTCAGTTGACTTGCATGAGTTTGATAGCTTGCAGCAGGAAAAGCGTTACCGTCATCTGATTTCAATATTAAGGTGTCCTACCTGTCAAAATCAAAATCTGTCGGACTCTAACTCTATGGTATCTGATGATTTAAAGCAGATTGTTTATGAAAAGATTCGAGCGGGCGCATCAGATAAAGAAATTATTCTCTTTATGAAGCAACGCTATGGAGAGTTCATTTTATATCAACCTGAGGTGAGTCAGTCCAATGTTATTTTATGGGCGGGTCCTTTTGTTTTTCTCATTGGTTTTCTTATTCTCTTTTTTGTCTGGTATAACAAAAACAAAGGGGACGTTTCCGATGATTAATTTCTGGGTTGCTGTTCTTTTAGTTAGTATTTTCTGTGTTGTTTTATTGGGGAGTATGGTGAATGCTGCAACAAAACAATCGGAATTAAGTTTAAAGAGTCATTCTTCAGCAGGAATAAAAATGGTTATTTTTACAATGTTTTTACTTATCATTGTTGCTGCTTTTTATATGAATCGTGAATCTTACCAGTTGCAATCTGACTGGGTTGCAATAGAAAAAGAATCAGAAAAGATGAAAAATGAGCAGGGTTATTCCACAGAAATGGATTTACAGGCGCTAATGCTGGCTTTAAGAACTCAGGCACACAAAAATCCTGAAAATGGGGAAGTCTGGTATGAGCTGGGTAAAGCTTACGCCACGCTACAAATGAGCGATATGGCTATAGCGGCCTGGGAGAGAGCGCTCAGACTGGAAAAAAGACCCCAGTGGATGATCGCTATGGCGCAACTTTTCTCAGTAATGCCGGGGGAAGATAATACGGTTAAAGCAATTGAACTCTTTCAACAAGTATTAAGTGTAGTGCCAGAGCACCAGGGAGCTATGTATTATCTGGGGTATTCCTATTTAAAAAATAAAGAATTGAAAAATGCCTTTGACACCTGGAATTTGCTTCGTCAGATAAAAACAATTTCCCCAAAGATGAAGCAACATTTAAGTCAGCAGTTAGTTCAAATTGAGAACAGGATAAAGAATCCGAGCAATTAAAACGCTTGTAAATTAATAACGCGGCAGATAAAACTGGTTTTATTATAATCGATTGAAATTTTATGATTTTGTATAATTTGTGATTAGTGCCACAAGTTTTTAATTGATTATTATTTGTAACTGAGGCATCTTATATCTGCTTGTAAAATAGCTTTTTTAGCTGAGAAGATACGTTGGGAATTTGATAGTCGGCGGTAGCACCAGGTCTGATTTGAAAGTTGTTGATGTACAATAACGAAGTTTGTTTATTGTTTATGTAACATTCAGGCGGATATGGACTCTAATGATTAGCCCCGTTTTTTCCGGGTAAGGAACCAGTTTAATATCTAACAGAGAGTAACGATCATGAAAAAACTAATAAAATTAATGACATTATCTTGCACATTATTATTGACCTTGTCATTTGCCAATCTTGCTTCAGCCGAAACCAATCCTTTTGCAAAGAATCAGCAGATTCAGACAATTGCAGGTGCCGAAGGTAAATGTGGTGATAAAAAAGCTCAAAAAGATGGCAAATGTGGCGACATGAAAGATAAAAAAGATGGTAAATGTGGCGACATGAAAGATAAAAAAGATGGTAAATGTGGCGACATGAAAGATAAAAAAGACGGTAAATGTGGCGACATGAAAGGCAAAAAGGACGGTAAATGTGGCGATATGAAAGGTAAAAAAGAGCACAAATGCAGTTAAACCGGTTTTGAGTGAACTCTCTGGTTTGTTGGACCAGAGAGCTTGTTTAG
>JADGFG010000031.1 GCA_016743995.1 Kangiellaceae bacterium
CGATAGCACTATACCCAGACTGCCAGGGAACGATATTTTATAAAATACCGTATTATACCCAAACTCCCTGAAAATGCAGGATTCAGAGAGTTTGAGTATATACCTTTTCTCTATTTAAACAGAGGTTACAAAAACAAAATGCACCATAAGGCTAACTCACTAAACAGTCCTCCCTGTATTTGCTAAAATTGGCGTAGCCAGATGGTGTAACCATACTGATAATTATGTATTTATACGATCCGTTATAAACTTGCGGGTTAAAAAAGGACGCATGGGAGGTGTAGTTTTGACTATCTCATTAAACACATCTAATGTAGTTAGCACTACTACGACCGTATTTTCATCATCAACTGCCGATACCAGTCAACTGAACACCTCAACCCCAGGTGCTATATCGCCTCAAAATGCCAGAGCAGGAATTCAACCAGCTCCGATAGTGAAAGTTAATGAAAGCGGAAGGCTGGAAAGTCCTTATGTTAAAATCACTCAGGAACTTTCAGATAATGCCAATAGAAAACTACCTGCAACTCAACCTGCCATATCCACATCAAAGACTTCAACATCTAAGTTGATACAAAATATTGTGCAGCAACAACAGGCCGTTGAAGTTCGGCGTGAAAGCCTTGAGAAAGAACAATCCGTTATTGAAAGTGAAATTAATAAATTGCAAAAACAGGAGCTTGAACTTAATCGGAAAAAATTTCAAATTCAACAACAAAAATCGATTGGCGATACAATTAATTTAAAAAGTTAAATATTAAAATTTTTCTAAGAGTCTGGAGAATATAACGATGGCTATTACAGTAAACAATAACATTCCAAACATAACCTCTCAACAAACGCTTGAGAGAAATCAGCAAGACAGAGAGGTCATTGAAGCAGATGCAACGGCAACTATCGACAATACGCCTCCCCCCTCTCAGGTTACCACTGCCGCAGGTGAGTCTGATGGTATAGAAAACCAGAACCGCCCTACCGAACAACCTGAAGCTCGTCAGACAGCCCAACAAAACGAAGATTTGGAACAAACCGTTGGCAGTCAACTTGATATTACTGTTTGAAGCGGGACAAAACATCAGCATCTTGTCATTACGCTTTATTCGCCAGAAAATAAATGAGATCAAATCTGATTTCATTTATTTCATTTCCCCTACGCAATGAAATATAACAATAAGAGATACCAGTTAACTCTGTCCAGTTTTTAAATCAAGAGTTTGACCATTACTCAGAGAGTCATGCTAAGATTCTGACTCGCGGCATGAGTAACAACCAGAAAAACGCCATGGCATCCACTTCAGGACTCCTAAAATGAAGAAACAACTAACAAAAAAAATAGTTTTCAACAAGAAAAAATGGCTTTATTTATCAGTCATACTATTAACCGGACTTTCCAGAGTGCTTGCCTTAAGCGACTCACAAGTGCCAGCAGGACAACTCCCCTACAACATAAAGCCAGTACATTACCAACTTGAGTTGACACTAAACCCTGAAGAAACTCGTTTTTCTGGTAAAGTAAATATTGATATTCAGATTTCAGAAAAAGTTGATGTTTTTTATATTCATGGCCGTGAGCTCAATATTACTTCAGACCATTTGCTGGATGACAAAAATAATCAAATTGAAATTGATATAAAAACGACAACAAACCAGGGTGTTTTAAAAGTTATTCCATCAAAAACGCTCTATCCAGGTTCTTATACAATTAACATCACCTATGATGCACCGTTTAATGAAAACCTTCAGGGATTACATCGCGTTAAAGACAGCGGATTTTACCACGCATTTACTCAGATGGAATCCATTTACGCTCGTTACGCTTTTCCGTCATTCGACGAACCACGCTTTAAAACAACCTATGACTTAAGCTTGAACATTCCTGAGAAACTGACGGCAATCTCAAACACACCAGAGAAAAAAAACAGCAAAACATCAAAAGGCTGGAAACGGGTTCAATTTGAAACAACAAAACCGATGCCGACTTACCTTGTTGCAATGGCGGTAGGACATTTTGATGTCGTCAAATGGACAGACCTGCCTGCAACTGATGTTCGCAAAACCCCCATTCCATTACGCGGCATAGCAATAAAGGGGAAAGGCAAAAAACTGGAGTACGCATTAAAAAATACTCAAGCAATAATCGAAGCACTGGAGGATTATTTTCAGATACCTTATCCCTACAAAAAGCTCGATTTACTGGCAGTACCTGATTTTGCAGCAGGAGCAATGGAAAACCCCGGTGCAATCACCTACCGAGAGCAACTGCTATTGTTAGATGAAAATGCATCCATTCATCAAAAACGTAGCTACAAATCGGTGCACGCTCACGAGCTGGCTCATCAATGGTTTGGAAACCTCGTTACCCCTGTCTGGTGGAATGATATCTGGTTAAACGAAGCCTTTGCAACATGGATGGCATCTACTGCACTCCATCGACAGTGGCCCGATCAACAATGGAGAAGACGACTTATCAGTGACTCTCGATACGCCATGGGAGCAGACTCTATCCCTTCAGCAAGAAAAATTCGAAACCCTATTCTTTCCGACGGAGATATTATCACTGCTTTCGACGGCATAACCTATAGCAAGGGAGGTGGCGTATTATCTATGATTGAAAGCTTTATGGGAGAACAAAATTTTCAACTGGGTGTTCAAAAATATATGAAAAAATATCAATGGAAAAATGCAGACGCCATTGATTTTTTTAATAGCATAGCAAGTGTTCTGCCAGAAGAAAAAGCAAAGCTGGTCATTCAGTCATTTAAAGATTTCGTTGAACAGGCAGGTGTGCCTGAGTTAGATATACAAATCAGTTGTAATCACAATCAGACTCAACTGGAAATACATCAACAACGATACTCGCCTCCAGGCACGCACTTTAAAGAAAAAACAAAATGGAATATTCCTGCCTGTTTTCGTTATGCAATTAACGGGAAAGAAAAACGTCAGTGTGAAATAATTTCGCAAGAGAAACAAAAAGTTTTACTCAGTAGCCCCGGTTGTATCAGCTGGATAGTTCCTAATCTGAATGCAGCCGGGTACTATCGCTTCAACCTTGACTCCGTTAACTGGAAAAATGCCATTAACCACTTAAACCAGTTAAGTGCCGTAGAAGCCAGTGCCGTTGTAGACAGTATGACCGCGGCCTTCGAGAGCGGAAAAATCACAATTAAAGAACTGATCAGTATAATTCCTGCCACGCTTAAATCAAAATCCTGGGAAATAATCGTATCTGGGCTTAATACATTTGAAATGCTCATTGATTATGCCGAAACCGCTGAAAAGGAGAAACTTCGTCAAATTGCAGCCGATCTGTTCAAACATAAAGCTGACTCACTTGGTTTTTCAAATGATACTCAGTTTGATAAAGAGCACCCTCTCGACGCCAGTTCTCTCCGCTACTACCTGGTCAGATTCATGGCCATGATTGTTAAAGATCCCGGTTACCGTGAAGCACTTCAGCAAAAAGCCAGAAAATATGTTGGTTATAAAGGCGATAATAAAATTCATGAGGAGGCAATCGTACCGACACTGGCACTGTTAGCCATGCAGGTTGCTGTTCAGGATCTGAAAAAACCCTATGTAAAATTACTCCTCAAACACCTGGAATCTACCCGTGATGGAACATTAAGAGGCCGTCTTGTCAGAGCGACTGGAGCAACCCAGAGCCCGGAAATTGCAACTCAGCTAAGAGAACTGACACTTTCTTCGGAATTAAAAGATAATGAAAAATCACGGCTAATCTATAGTCTGAATACCGAAAAAAAACTGGACGCAGTTATGTGGCCCTGGTTTAAAAACAATTTTTCAAGACTAGTCGCAGATATGCCAACCAACTATCAAAGCAGTGTTCCTTACCTGTTTACAGCAAACTGTAATCAGATAAATAGCAAACGCCTGGAAACCTTTTTAAAGCCCAGACTGAATGATCTCACAGGCGCAGACAGAAATTTTGTAAAAGCCAAAGACTATCTTAAACAGTGCCAGGCGCAAAAATCGCAGCTGAAACCACAAATCACCCGGCTGATCAATAGTACCTCAACACCTTCCACCAGGCAGGTTTCTGCAGTCCGGTAAAATATAGCGATAAAATGCAGGACATTCGAGTTGAATATTGAACACCCCTGTTCAACTCGAATTTTACACTAGTGAACACCTCATCACTCATCTCACTTTTCTCTGTTTAATCGACCTTTAATCCAACTTTACCGTATCTCTGACATTTTTTTATCGATATAATGCCAGCCATTCACACGATTTATGGAGCATTGTAATGATAAAAATAATCATCGCGGCGGCCGCATCAACATTACTGATGAGTGCCTGTTCGTCAACACCAACCGATCCAGCAGAAAAACAGAAGAATTTTGAAGAACGCGTTAAACGCTGTAAAAAATTAAAACAGGAAGCCGACGAACTTAGAGGTAAGCCGATACGACGTAATGCGGCGCTTGAATATTACCAGCAAGAATGTACCGTTGATGGAGATATTCCACCGCCGGCACCGCCTGTCCAGTAGTGGTTGATTTTTAACCTGATAATTGCTGATATTAAAACAAACTTATACCCACTATGGCACAGCAGTAAATGAATCAACTAGCGCCCATCCTGTGCGGCCTGGCGCTTATAACCCACCGTATTAATTACCAGTTTTGTTTCCCGCTATATCAACATTAAAAGCAGTGGCGAGCAAAACTGGTTCTGGTATAATCCGTCTTCTTTAAATATCCAGTTGAGTCAGGCTTTAATCACCTGTCAAAAGCCCGGATTAAATAACGTTTGTTAAGCTTTTTGCTACATAAAACATGTAATAAAACGTAATATGGGGACAACCAGACATGAGTCTTGCAGATAAAGTACTTGCCGTTAACAATGATCTGCCTATCAGAACTGACGCGCCAGTCCACAGTGGAAAGGTTCGTTCAGTTTACTGGCTAACAGAAGCCGATAGCCGACGTTTAATTAAAGAAAAAGGCTATGATGTGGCAGAAGATGCGCCTTTAGCCATCATGGTAATCAGTGATCGAATATCTGCATTCGACTGTATCTGGCGTGGTGAAGGTGGAATGAATGGTGTACCAGGTAAAGGTGCAGCTCTTAATGCTATCTCCAACCACTGGTTCAAATTATTTAAAGAAAAAGGTCTGGCTGACAGCCATATTCTGGATATTCCTCATCCTTTTGTCTGGATTGTACAAAAAGCAAAACCCGTCATGATAGAAGCCATTGCCAGGCAGTATATCACTGGTTCTATGTGGAGAGCCTATGGTAAAGGGGAAAGAGAGTTCTGTGGCATTACTATTCCGGAAGGTTTAGAAAAAGATCAAAAGCTTCCCGAACTGCTTATTACACCTTCAACTAAGGGCATTCTGGAAAATATTCCAGGAGTTCCGGCACAGGATGACGTCAACATTACTCGTAAAAATCTGGACGATAATGTTGAAGCATTTAATTTTCAGAGTAGTGAAGATATCAATCTTTATGAAAAACTTCTTAAAGAAGGATTTGACGTTATCAGTAACGAACTTGCAAAAATTGATCAGATTTTTGTCGACACCAAATTTGAGTTTGGTTATGTCACTGACCGCACAGGACAAAGTAAACTCATCTATATGGATGAAGTCGGTACACCAGATTCGTCACGCATCTGGGACGGCCCCTCTCATCGCAACGGAAAAGTTGTAGAACAATCAAAAGAAGCATTTCGTCAGCTTCTTCTGGCTCATTTTCCAGATCCTGATATTTTGCTGAACAAAGATAGAATGAGCGAACGAACTCAACTGGCAAAAGATAATGAACTACCCGAATCGGTTCTCATGGATGTTTCCAGAACCTATATCGCCATTGCAGAAAAAATAACCAACGAAAAGCTGGTTTTATCCGACAATCCCAAGTCGGAAATCATCAATATTTTAAAACAAGAATACAATCTTATTGACTGATTAACTCAATCTGAACCCGCTATTGAGGCAAAATGAACTGATGGAAAATCAATTAGAACAACTTAAAAGCATGACAACAGTAGTTGCTGATACCGGTGATTTTAATGCCATTGCTGACTTTTCTCCCGAAGATGCGACCACGAACCCTTCGTTGTTGCTCAAAGCAGCTTCGTTATCAGATTATTCACAAACTATTCAGCAGGCCATTGATTTTGCCAAAAACTTTTCACATAGAAAAGAGCAACAAATCGCTGATGCCAGTGACTACCTGAGTGTCCTTATTGGAAAAAAACTACTGACACAAATACCCGGAAAAGTTTCAACAGAGGTAGATGCTCGTTATTCATTTGATACAGAAAAAACCGTTTTAAAAGCAAAACGAATCATTGAACTCTACGAATCTATTGGCATTGACAAATCCAGAATTCTGATAAAAATTGCTTCTACCTGGGAGGGTATTCTTGCTGCGGAAATACTTCAGGCAGAGGGTGTGAATTGTAATTTAACATTACTCTTCAGCTTTGCCCAGGCACAGGCTTGTGCTGAAGCGGGTGTTTATTTAATCTCTCCCTTTGTTGGTCGAATTCTGGACTGGCATAAAAAATCAACGGGCAAAACCTCCTATCCGCCAGAACAAGATCCAGGTGTTATCTCCGTTACAAAAATCTACAGTTACTATAAAACGATGGGTTATAAAACCATAGTCATGGGAGCTAGCTTTAGAAATACGGATGAAATTATACAATTAGCTGGCTGTGATCGATTAACCATTAGCCCTCAACTCATGGATGAGCTATCAAAAAATACCGCTCAAATCACTCGAAAACTGACTACTCCGGAAAAAACCAGTGAGCGGCCAGCTCGAATGAATGAAAGTGAATTCCGCTGGCATATGAATGAAGATGCTATGGCGACAGAAAAAACAGCAGAAGGAATTCGAGCTTTTGCTGCCGATCAGATCAAACTGGAGCAATTACTCGCAGATCTTTTATAAATACAGATTTATAGACTACCAGCTAATGTTGTATCCTTTATTTAGCTGGTAATCTAATTAACACTCTCAATATCACAATCAATATCGCAATTAATATTTACCAGTAGCCGAAGCTCTAAAGCTAATAACGCCATTTTAACTGATAATAAACTCTTGGTTCCAATTCAAGAAGCAATGGATCAGCACCATTTCGCCGAACGTATTCCGCCACCTGCGGCTTAGCATCTGACAGATTCTCTAACTTTATACTATGCAAAAGACTGCTTGAAGAAAGCGCTTGAATATAAGAAATATTAAAATCAAAAGTTGCTGTTGAGTCTAACGTTTCACTGACATCCTGACTGTCTCCCCGAAAATTAACCATCGCTGCGAAATTCCAGTCACCAGTCTTCTGTGACAAACCGGTAGAATAACTTACTTCGGAAACATACTTAAAATTATAGGAATCGTTGACCTGATCCCCTTTATCTCCATCAACCCAGTTAAAATTAAAGAAAACCTGAAGCCCCTCACTATTTTCATAACGTATTTCATTTTCTAGCCCAACAGCAGTTATTTCATTACCATTTTGGTAAACACTGGTATTTTCAAGGAAAGTACCATCTTCAAAAGTATAAGACTGAGAGTTTCTAGATATCTTATTCTTATATCGCGCAGTATAAAGGGTGCTATTAAAAAACCAGTAATTATAAGCTTTGGTATAGCTCAGTTCATAAACATCAGAGGTCTCTGGTTCCAGATGGATATTACCAATAACGGAATTGGTGTCGGTTTTAAAGAACAACTCCAATAGGGATGGTGCACGATAAGATTGAGAATAATTTAATTTTATAGCGTCATTTGTCGAGAGCTTCCAGATCCCTGAAAGACTAAAAGAATTATTAATACCAAATAATTCATTGTCCGTTATTCTAACTCCAGCATTAATAATGAAACTATTTAAAGTCGTATTAAAACGGGAAAAAAATGACCTTTCATAGGTAACTCTGCTTTTCATATTATTTTGTGTAATAATATTTCCGGTTTCAGTTTCGATATTGTTGTACCTGACAGACTTTCTTCGATCAATATCGAATCCCAATTCTATAATACTATCAACATAAAATCGGTGAACCCATTTACCAGCTGCTGAATATCGCTTTCCTGAGGTATCAGCATGAACCGATTTATCCTGCGTTCGAAAAAAATTTCGCCCCCCCTCGTCATAAGATAAATCGACCTCTATCTGATCTGTCGTAGTGAGCTGGTTATCATACTTGTAAGCAACAACCATTCCTTTTTGTGTTTGCGTCAGGCCGCCACCTCTGGTGGCTGTTGCTGATATACCAAATCTAGAATTTTCAAGTTTAAACTGATTGTAGGTCAAACTACTATTCTTATATCGATATATGCTGGTCACATTTTTTACCTTGTCTTTATCATCAAAATCGACAAAATTTCCGGCTCCATCTGTAAAATGATAAGGCTGGCCTTTTTCATCTTCTGAATGTAAAGCCACATAAATATTTTGTTCATCTGTCTGATAGTTTTTGATAAAATTAACATGATAATACTCATCACTGCCAACACCAGCTGATACCTCTGTTAAATCTGACATTGTATTTTTCAGTACAATATTAATGACACCAGTATAAGCATTTGTCCCATACTGAATGGAACCCGGTCCTTTTAAAACTTCAATTTGCTTTATCTGATCAATATTAATGCGATCCAGAATAGTAAATCCGGTTATTCCAGCCCAGACAGGGATCCCATTAATTGTCAGTAAAATTTTATTTGCATAGTTAGGCTGTAAAATCCCTCTCGACGTTGGTAGTCGATTAGCACTAAAAGTTCTCAAACTTTCAAAACCCGCTACAGTTTCAATCGCATCAGCTACATTTATTAATCCGTAGCGAGCAATATCTGAATGACTAATGATTGATATGGTAGAAGGAGATTCTAAAATGGTTTCAGCGACAATGGAGTTGACTGTGACCTTAGCTTTAAATAACCTGTCCAGCGAAAGATCGAGAACTTCTTCAGAAAAAACACTCGTAGAAAATAGCGAAAAGACTAACGCCAGATACCGATTAAATCTAGAAAAAATCAGACATTTAAATAGCATCATTGTAATACAATACCACCCGCCCGGAAAAGCAAAATTTCAACGACTCTATATCAGTATAGAATAATAACCTTAATCCGCAAGTCATTAAAACTAAGCTTGTTCATCAAGGTCCTGCTCAATCGCAATAACCTGTATATAAACATTCAAATCCTGTTGGGCCTCTGCTTCAGAAACAAATGGACCTATTAGTTCATTTTCTCTGGTACGATAAAAAAAACCCGCGTCATTAATTACAAATCGTTCTGTACGCTGATAATTAGCGGCGGGAATACTGTCACTATTTCTCACCGTACCTGGAATTTTGATATTGCTAAAATCAGACTTTGTTACACCACTTCGAAACATGAAATATGCCTTTTAATATTAAAAAAAACCAAAATCACTATCGCTTTAGTCATCCAGTAAAATAAAATTAAAAATGAGACGATTTACTATAGTTTAGTGGAGAAAACGAAGAAGGAAAAGTTATGATTAAATCAACCTGGTATTGAATGCCCGTTTTTATATAACAACAGCTAATTAATAAACGAGCTAAAATACCAGATTAATGTTTCGTTAGCAGCAATACAAGCGAACCATAAGCTGCTCTTTAGAAACAAGAATTGTGCACAAAATCAATCAACTACTTACTGGTATTAATTAATTCTATAAACTGACTCGCCGTATTCTCTGGCTCTGAAGAATCGGTAATCGCCGTTATCATCGCAATTCCACTGACTCCAGTTTGAGCAACAGATGATATTCTCTGTTGATTAATTCCACCAATAGCAACAACAGGATAATCCAGTGCATCCACCCAGTAAGATAACCTGGAGACTCCTTGAGGAATCCAGGGCATTTTCTTTGTATCAGTATGATACACGGGACCACAAGCAATGTAGGATGGTTTATGATAGCTGGCTCTGGCTACTTCAAAATGACAATGCGAGCTCAAACCTAACCTTAAACCAGCTTCTCTAATTGCATTAATATCAGCGGTCTCCAGATCTTCCTGCCCCAGATGAACACCATAAGCACCATATTTAATGGCCAACTGCCAGTAATCATTAATAAATAGTCGACAAGAATATTGTCTGGCAATTTCAACCGCTTTTTTTATTTCATTCTCTAACAACTCACCGCGTAAATCTTTCATGCGTAATTGAATCGTCGTTACTCCAGCAGGTAATAATTTCTTTAACCAGATAGCTCGATCAACGACCGGATATAAACTCAAAGGAATGGAGTCACAGGGTAAGAATTTTTCTTCATTAAAAACATCAACAAAAGAAGTGGTTAATCGCGGTAAATCCACACAATCATCAGGAAAACGAGTGATAGAAACCGGACCTTTGCCTTCAGCAACAGAATAACTTTCTCGAATTCCCTGGTTAATAGCCATTTTTCCAATCACTACGGCATCATAAATAGAAAATCCACCCGCCAGACAACTGGCAATAGCCGAAGCTAGCGCACAACCCGTACCACGAGTATTCTTTGTTAACTGACGCTTGCTGGACAACCAGAAACATTTTTCATCACTGGCAAAATAATCTCGGCAATAATCTTCGTCTTCAGAATGCCCCCCTTTTACCAGAATATTTCTGGCCCCCAGTAACAACATTGATTCTGCCGCCAGTTCTATCTCTTCTGGCGTAGAAACTGATAAGCGAGTTAATAGCGATGTTTCCATCAGATTAGGCGTAATTAACTCACAAAGTGGAAGTAATATGTCAACGTAGGCTGCAATATCTTTTGTTTTGAAAAATTCAAAACCACTGCTTGAGTTTAATACCGGATCAAGAACAAGCGGAACACCTGTTGTACTAACAAAATTAGCAATAACACGAACCTGTTCTATATTGCAGATCATGCCAACCTTCACGACCGAAATGGGAAGATCTTTCAATGCTTGCAGTTGTTCTTTGAGCGGAATAACATCCACAGGATTGATAGATAAGACTTCATAATTATTTTGCGCAGTATTGGCCGTTACAGCCATCAGCGAATGTGCGCCCATAGCCTGTTGCGTTTTCACATCAACAGAAATTCCTGCCATACCTAAAGAATCACTGGCTGCAATGGTTAAAATAATATTTTTACTTTTAGATAACATTAGTTACTACTATCCATTTACATTCTCTCTGAAATAGCTTTTACACAACAGGTATACATTGCAGGTATTCGAGTCTGCACTGACTTACCGTTGGTACAACATCCAGTCCAGGAGAATCAATTATTAATAATTAGCATCGGAAGCTCTATTTACTTCTGATGCCAGAAAGGGGTACCGATCACGGGTGTACTGGGTTGTGCCAGATCTCTTTCAGGCATAACACCAGCCTCATAGGCTAACCGTCCTGAACTGACAGCCAGATTAAACGCTTTTGCCATTTTTACCGGATCGCTCGCCTGAGCCACCGCAGTATTTAATAACACGGCATCGTACCCCAGTTGCATGGCTTGAACAGCGTGAGAAGGCGCTCCAATACCAGCATCAACAACCAGTAACACATCATTTAATCTTTCTCGAAGTGTACGTAGCGCATAGGGATTCATCAAACCTTTCCCAGTGCCAATTGGTGCACCCCAGGGCATTAAAATCCGACAACCTGCTTCCACCAGTTTTTCACATAACACCAGGTCATCAGTACAATAAGGAAAGACCTCAAAACCCTGAGCAACCAGCTCTTTTGTCGCTTCAAGTAATGCAAACGGATCCGGTTGCAAGTTATACTCATCGCCAATCACTTCAAGCTTTATCCAGTGAGTATTAAAAAGCTCTCTTGCCATTTGCGCCGTTGTAACGGCCTCTTTAACGGACTGGCAACCAGCTGTGTTCGGTAATAAATGAACATCCATAGACTGAATTAACTGCCAGAAATCTTTTCCTGCGGCTTCTACCGGATTTTGACGACGTAATGACACAGTCACAACTTGTGAACCAGAAGCTTTTATTGATTGACACATGATATCTGGAGAAGGATACAATGCAGTACCAATGAACAGTCGACTATCAATTTCTTTATCTATCAGTTGCCACATATTTATTAATTCAATTTCCGGTGTCGTTGATTATTCCTGATATTATCTATCAGAATTATTAGCTGATGCTTCATTTAACCGCCCTGTACCGGGACCACAAGTTCAAGTTTGTCCCCTTCTTTAAGCAAAAAATCAGAGTAGCTTTGTCTGTTAATAAATTGTTCATTAACTGCGACCGCAAACTTATCTGTCGCACAAAATTTTTGCGTTAATAAATCAATTAAACGTTCACTTTCAACTTCTTCTTTCTTACCATTAATATATAAATTAATCACATTTAAATCTCTAACTGATAGCGCCCGATAAACCATGATACGAAGATTGATACGCACCAGATGAAGCACTTTGTTGTGACGCCTCAATCAGATGATTAATTTCCTCAGCCAGGGTTGGAGCCAATAAAAATCCGTGTCGATATAGTCCATTAACTCTGATATAACCAGGCTCAGACTCAATTTTTGGTAAGTTATTCATTAAAGCAGGTCGGCAATTAGTCTGAGTTTCCAACACTCTGGCTTCTGCAAAACCAGAGTGCAAACTATAAGCAGCTGATAACAATTCTAAACTGGACCGTACTGTTATCGGTCCTTGATCATCACTCTCAATTTGCGTCGCGCCTATTATATATAAATCGTCCTTCATCCGGGGAACGACATACAATCGATAACGTGGATGCATTAAACGGACTAAACGATTTATTTTTACTTCCGGTGCCTGAAGCAAGATAACTTCTCCTCGAACACCCCGTAAATTTTTCCAGTCCGGTTTTGCCCCAAGACCTCTACAATCAACGACCCAGTCGAAGTCATATTGGCGCTTTTTTACCCGAATAAATGATGCACCAATGCTGTCAACAGGCGTATGAGCATGCCAGCGAACTCTTTTATCAAATAAATAGTCAGCCAGGGCACGCATGACACATTTTGGACAAAGCCATGCTTCTTCAGGAAGATACGTCGCTTGCGAAAATAACCCGCTCATTTCTGGCTCTAGCTCTGCAATTTCTTCTTGTCCTATAACCCGAGGCTGCAAATCACTGGCAGCTAACTGATTAGATTTAAGCTTAAACTCCAATTGCTGATTAAAGCGAGTCAGATCATTTTTGTCATTTCCATGAGCAACAATCAGACTCCCTTTCTGGTAATAACCAACATCAACCTGAAGTTGTTTTATCAACTGTGGCCATAAACGGAGAGATTGCATTCCCATCTGATAAATGAGCAACTCAGCTGATTCAATCTCCGAACAGGGGGTAAGCATACCGGCAGCAGTGTATGCAGCAGCAGTTCCATTCTCAACCGGATCTTGATCAAAGATCGTCACCTGATGGCCTTCATTAACCAGTTTAAAAGCCAGTAAACGACCCATAATACCCGCGCCAGCAATGCCGATATTTAAGCTAGACAATAATTTTCTCCTGCCAACCAGAGATTAACCCGTTATTTTTGTTCAACATAAATTTGTGCGCCCTGTGCTTTAAATTCTGCTGATTTCTCTTTCATGCCTTTTGCAGCATAATCTCTGACTTCCTGGCTGATTTTCATAGAGCAAAACTTAGGGCCGCACATTGAACAAAAGTGAGCAACCTTGGCAGAATCTTTTGGCAGGGTTTCATCATGAAACTCCCGAGCGCGATCAGGATCCAGACCCAGATTAAACTGGTCTTCCCAACGAAATTCAAACCGAGCTTTTGATAGCATGTCATCACGATAGCGTGCTCCGGGATGCCCCTTAGCAATATCAGCCGCATGGGCTGCTATTTTATAAGTAATAATGCCTTCTTTCACGTCATCACGATTGGGTAAGCCCAGATGCTCCTTGGGAGTCACATAACACAACATGGCACAGCCAAACCACCCAATCATGGCAGCACCAATACCACTGGTGAAATGGTCATAACCTGGCGCAATATCAATGGTCAAAGGCCCAAGTGTATAAAAAGGCGCTTCATCGCAACATTCAAGCTGTTTATCCATATTTTCTTTAATCATGTGCATAGGAACATGGCCCGGCCCCTCTATCATGGTCTGAATATCATGTTTCCAGGCAATCTTTGTCAGCTCTCCAAGGGTTTCCAGCTCGCCAAACTGAGCAGGATCGTTCGCATCAGCCAGTGAACCCGGGCGCAAACCATCACCTAATGAAAAACTGACATCATAGGCTTTCATAATTTCACATATTTCTTCAAAATGGGTATATAGAAAATTTTCCTTGTGATGCGCGATACACCACTTAGCCATAATGGAACCACCGCGCGAAACAATACCCGTAACACGATTAGCAGTCATCGGCACATAACGCAATAATACCCCGGCATGAATCGTAAAATAATCAACCCCCTGCTCAGCCTGTTCAATCAGCGTGTCGCGAAAAACCTCCCAGGTTAAATCTTCTGCAATACCATTAACTTTCTCTAAAGCCTGATAAATAGGTACAGTACCTATTGGAACGGGAGAGTTTCTGACAATATAATCTCTTGTGGCATGGATATGCTTTCCTGTCGACAAGTCCATTACCGTGTCGCCGCCCCAACGAATAGACCAGACCAGTTTTTCCACCTCAGCTTCAATACTGGAAGTAACCGCAGAATTACCAATATTGGCATTAATTTTAACCAGAAAATTTCGCCCGATAATCATAGGCTCTAGCTCGGTATGATTGATATTGGCAGGAATTATCGCTCGACCTTCTGCAACCTCTTTACGCACAAACTCAGGCGTGATTGGCTGTAAATTAGCGCCGAGAGAGTTCCCCTGTAGTCGTCGGTTTCGCTCTTCGGTCGTAAACTCATTAGATAGAGCAATACGCGCCTGATTCTCTCGAATAGCAATATACTCCATTTCTGGCGTGATTATTCCCTGACGTGCATAATGCATTTGCGTGACGTTTTTACCCGCAACAGCCCTTCTTGGTTTTCTCTGTAAATCAGGATTATAAAATTGAAACGCTTTGCCTTCATCATTATGACCATTATCAATAGCCTTAATTTCTCGCCCTTCATAAAGCTCCGTATCATCACGAGCTTCAACCCATTTTGAACGAACATCAGCAAGGCCTTTGTGAACATCAATATCAAGAGAAGAATCGGTATAAGGACCAGAAGTATCATAAACGGTGACACTCGTTCCATCAGTCAGTGCAATTTCTCGCATTGGCACTTCTACTGTTGAACTGAAGGCGGTAGCGTGATTTTTAGTGGAATCTGACGCTTCTACGCCAGAGTAATCAACGTGATCGGCACCAACATAAACTTTTGTACTGGCTGGTAATGGCGCTCGAGTGATAATATTTTCACTTTTTTTTGCCTTAAGTGACGCAGAAGTTTCTTTTGAAGAATTGGTAACCGCCGGTTTTGACGTGCCATTTTCGTACATATACAGGTCCTCTCATTCTAATTAAAGGCATAAGAGGAGCAGCATCAGAGATGAAATATTTAACAATATCATCCAACATACCAAAACTCATCCCTACGCCGATGCTAATCGGATCAGGTTCTACGGGTTTGTTGTTTCTGATGGCTAATTACCGGACAATCTCTAATTAAATAAAGACAATTCCAGATAAAACCTCAGATATCAGCCAATTAAGACAGTAATCAATCAGATTTCTGTCAATCAGGATATCTGTGAAACAAAACATCTCAGCATAATAAACTCATAAATCTAAGCACTAATAATCCAGATACCCCGAATTACCGCTCATTTTACGAATCGAAACGCACCCCGAGAGCTAAGCTGAGCAGATTATAAAAAAAATTGACTCATAAATAAAGTAACTATTGCTACTACAGGTACCGGCAAAAAATGAGAGGACTCAATAAATAGAACCATTTACATAAAATTAACCGAACACCAGGTGAACAATACAAGCAATCTCACTCGTTGATATCAAAGTAATAAAACTCGATGAAATTTGCTCTATTTACAATATTTAGCTGGCATTTTTAGTCTAACGACTATAATCCGACTAATTTCCATATGGATCAGAGAAATGAAAAAACAGCTACAGCTACAAATAATTAATTAATATTTGCAAATTATTCTGGAACATTTAAATTAGCCAATATAAAACGATAAATAATTATACAGCTTACTAGCGAGGAAAAATTATGAAGCTTAAACCAGTAAGACTTAGCATCATTGCATTATGTGGTCTTAGCAGTTTATCAGCATTAGCCAGTGAATTTAATCATGGTGGTGAAGCAACGATTGTTAGCCAGTACATTTTCCGTGGTCTGGACGCTAGTCAGGAAGACCCAGCCTTGCAGGCAGGATATGATGTATCACACAGCAGCGGATTTTCAGCAGGCATATGGGGGTCAAACTATGACTTTGGCGGAAACGAAGACGGTGTAGAACTTGATCTGATTGCCGGCTATTCTTACAATGTTAATGACGCTCTTTCATTCAGTGCTGGTGTGACTGAATACACTTATTCCGGTGATAGTAAGTCAACAACAGAATTTAATATAGGTGTTGCCTTCAGTGGGGTATCAGCCACCTATTATTCTGACCAGGACCTGGATTCAGATTATATTGAACTGGGTTACGAGCTGGCATTCAATCAATCATCTAGCCTGGACTTTCATGCTGGCAGAGCGATGCCTGACGTAGGCGATGATAGTAATGACTTTGCAATCACTTATTCTTACTCTATCAAACGCTTCAAACTGTTTGCCGGATTTACTTCTCATGACGCCCCGGGTTCAGACGAGTATTTCTTTGCTGGCGCTACCGTTAGTTTTTAATACAACAGACAACTGATATTCCAATTCTGCAAGCAGTATCATAAAGCAGTTATTTGAACTTAACAGAACAAAACTGGAAAAGGTCGAACTAAGCAGGTAAGACCTTTTCCAGTAATTAACAATATCTTTCTTACCAGTCAACAAATCAGAATTCCATTTCAACAAAAACAATCCAGTAAAAACCCCAACAACAATAAAATACTTTCAAAAATATCTCACTTAGATATGCGGTTCTACACGGAATAACCAGCTTTATAAGAAGGCGCTCTGCTTTTAAAATAAATAACCCATAGAAAACAAAACGTTACTTTCTCGCTTCATAAAAATATTTTTTTTATAGCTTTTTTCTAAAAACCAATAGTTTAAAAAACTTGTGCTATGCTGATTTGAGTATTGTTTTATTCGTTTTAAATTCGTTTATATTCAGAGGCGAATAGTATGAAGGAAAGCACCACCTACGACATCATCATCATTGGCTTGTCGAAGATAGAAAGCGACATACTCAGCTGTATTTTTAAGAGCGCTGGAAACAATTCCGGAGTCGAGTTTCGGTTGGTATCTGGAAAGCATTCTGAAAATGCAAATTTTGCAATTGTTAATTCAGACAACCCTCAGGTTGTCAGAAAATGGAGAGTATGGAATGCTCGTTCAAAGCCTATTTATTCAATCTATGCTTTTCAAAAAAAGCCACCAGTAAATGCACAGTCTACCATTGCAAAACCATTTAACCCAGACTCAGTTATAGCCTGTTTGCAACAAGCCGTTTATAAAGCCTATGGAGAAGTCCCTCACTTTGAAATTAGTGAACACTCAGAAAATACGAATAGCCAACAGTTACAAACAATGAGAAATAATACAAGACACTCCTCCGTTTCAGCACTGGTAGTCGATGACTGTGCGACAATACTCAAGTCAATGGAACTTCAACTTAACCTTCTTGAAATTAAATCAGACTGTGTGAGTTCAGGTGAAGAAGCTCTTTTAAATATTTCAAGAAAACGATACGACTTGATTTTCCTGGATATTGTTTTACCTGGAGTTGACGGATATGAAGTCTGCAAAATAATAAAACAAAACCCACTGCAAAGTAATACGCCTGTCTGTATGCTCACAGGCAAATCCAATATGTTCAATGTTGTTAGAGGAAAACTTGCCGGTTGTGATAAATACATTACCAAACCGGCAAAATCACAAGAATTATCCGACGCGATATTAAAAATGCTAAACATAACTTCCTTTAATCAACTCAAATCTGCGTAAGAATACTAAACATCATATAAAACAAAATCACAGACTAATGAGGACACAAAAATGGCAAAGATATTAATTGTTGACGACTCAAAAACTGAAAGAGAGAATCTCTATCAAATTATTACCGACGCCGGTTTCCAGGCCGACATTGCCTGCAGCGGAGAAGAAGCTGTTGAACAAATCAGAAAAAACAAACCCAATCTTGTTTTTCTTGACATCGTGATGAATGATTTGGATGGTTTTAAAGTTTGCAGAAATATACAAACAGATGACAGTATAAAAGACACCAGTATTATTTTTGTAACCAGCAAATCAGAAAAAGCGGATAAACGTTGGGGCGAGATGCTTGGTGCGAAGGCTTATATTACCAAACCTTACTCTGCAGACCAAATCGTTGATTCCTTAAAGAACTTTACCTGATGACTCAATTTAAAAATCGATCAACAGAACCAGATTCTGAACAATTTATTTTACCCAGTGAAGCGCTTGCTCGCCCATTTGCATTTACCTCAGGCTCGTCGTTTGACGCAGCGCCTGATGCAGGCAAAAACAACAGTGTTGATAACTCCAAATTGTTTAACAGCTTTCAGGTCAAAAATATAAACCTGTTGTTCAATGTCAGAATAAGCTGTCAGGTATGTCTTGCCAGTAAAATTTATCCCATGCCAAATTCAGCCTACGCAATGTCCGGAGTCTGTAGCTACAAAGGAAGTATTGTTCCCGTTTTTAGCATACACCGATTTATTTTTGATGAACCATTAAGCAGCAGCAATCAGTTCTACTTACTTATTTTTGGTGGCGAAAACTCTTACATTGCTGTTTATAGTGATTCCTTGCCTAAGAAAATCAGCTTTACTGAAAGTCAGATCAGAGCTAATTCAATTGAAGTCAATAACAAGCTAAACAGTTCAATTAAAAACACCTATAAAGATTCAAATGGCGGAGTATGGTTTGAACTCGACGCATATAACTTTTTTAATAAAATCTCAAATCATTAACCGCTAATTGTTATTAATACAGGTAAAATTCAAACAGGTAAAAGGCTATGAAACTGCGACAAAAACTGGTGCTCGGAGCACTTTCTATAACTATTGTACCAGTTATTCTGGTCTCCGTATTTTTAGATAACATTTCTTTTAATACTGGTCGAGCTTCTCTGGAAGAACAGGCGCGAAACCAACTGGTATCAGTTAGAGATGCCAGAAAATCGCAGCTCAATGTTTATCTTAACAGCTTGCAAAATCAGGTGAAAACATTTTCAAATAATCTGATGGTTATTCAGGCCTCCAATGAGTTCACCAATAACTTTAACAGCTTCCGTGAGCAGGCTACAGGAGCGGGAAAAATATCTGATGAACAACTGAGAGATTTTCGAGCTGGTTTGCAAAACTACTATACCTCAGATTTTAGTAATGAATTTACCGCAAGAAATACCGGGGACGCACCAGATATGAGCAAGTTTTTGCTACCTCTTGACAATGACAGTATTGCACTCCAGTACCACTATATATCCGCTAACCCAGAACCCCTGGGACAAAAAGACAACCTGGTATCCGCCGCCGACAAATCTGATTACTCCAGGTCTCACAAGAAATTTCATCCTCACATCAGAGATTATCTTAAAACACTTGGCTACTACGATATTTTCCTGGTTAACCCAAAAAGTGGAGACGTTGTTTACTCAGTATTTAAAGAGCTAGATTATACGACCTCTCTGATTAACGGCCCTTATGCAGACACCGGACTTGGTAGAGCATTTCAAAAAGCTAACCGCCTGACTGATCCTGACGCTGTTGTTTTTGAAGACTTTGCTGAATACCTTCCCTCTTATAATGACCAGGCCGTATTCATTGCATCTCCCATTTTTGAGAACGGAGAAAAAACGGGCATATTGATCTTCCAGGCCCCCATTGCTACGATTAATCAAATTATGACCGTCAATCAACAATGGGTCGAAAATGGGCTGGGGGCAACCGGTGAAACTTATATCGTCGGTTCAGATAATCTGATTAGAAATGATAGTCGCTTTCTGATAGAAAACAAAAATGAATATGTCGCTGCATTAAAAGCCTCAAAGCTTGATAAGCAAATTATTGAAAGTATTCAGACCAAAAATACAAGTATTGGACTACAAACCATTTCTACCCCTGGCACTCAGGCAGCCATGTTAAACAAAACGGGATTTGATGAATTCAACGACTATCGTGGCGTGCCAGTTCTATCGGCTTACACTCATCTGGATTTTTTGGGCACTAAATGGGCGATACTGGCCGAAATCGATCAAAGTGAAGCATTCGCTGCCACACTTGTGTTAAGAAACTCAATCAGAAACGCAGCTATCTTAATTGGTATAATCGTATTGGCACTCAGTGGTGGAGCTGCCTGGTTTCTGGTAAAAGCGCTGGTCAAACCGGTAAAAAATCTTGAAAATACGGTACTCAAAGTATCCGAAGGAGACTTTTCAGCAAGAGCCAGCGTTTCCTCCAGTGATGAACTGGGAACTTTAGCACAAACATTAAATAATCTATTGGACGAACGGATTTCTTCGTTAGCAGAAACCGAGCGAAAAAATGATAAGCTCAACGAATCAATCATTCAATTGCTGGAAGGAACCATGCATCTGTCTGAACGCGATCTAACCACCAGACTACCCGTTTCTGAAGATGTTACCGGCCCGCTGTCTGATGCAATAGCTCAGGTGGTTGAAGCAATCAGTGAGGTGTTGCATCAAGTCAACGATATTGCACTCACAGTCGAAAACTCTTCCAATAACGTTAAATCACTATCTGACCTGGTATCCTCTTCTGCAGAAGACGAATTTGTTCTATTAGAAAATTCTTCACAACGTCTCGTCAAAGCAACCAGCGCGATGAAAATCAATGCAGAGTTAGCTTCCGAATGCAATAATTTAACCGGAGACATGTCTAGCATGGTTGGCTCTGCTACCAGCGCAGTCAATAAAACAATTGATAGTATGGCTGATATACGAGCCAATATTCATGAAACAGAAAAGCGAATAAAAAGACTTGGTGAACGTTCTCAGGAAATTAACAATGTCGTTGGTATTATCAATAATATTGCAGAAAAAACACATGTACTTGCACTAAATGCCAGCATGCAGGCAGCAGCAGCAGGCGAAGAAGGACGTGCGTTCTCTGTCATAGCAGATGAAGTGCAAAGACTGGCGGAAAGTGCTCGTTCGGCCACGGCTCAAATTACTTCTCTTGTTGATAATATCCAGGTAGAAACCTCTGATACCTCTGAAACAATGGGGAATACCATCTCCAAAGTTATTGAAGGTGCTCAGCTGGTTGAAGAAGCAGGCACTCAGATGGACAAAACAACAAATACAGCCAATCAGCTGATGACCAAAGTTCGTTCAATCTCTGAGTCCTGTAATAATCAGTCGCAGGTCAGCAACGACCTTAAAAATCGTTCTCTGAAACTTCAGGAAAGCGCCCGTGAAACCCAGACCAAACTCAAACAACAAAATAACGAAACGGTCAGCCTTGTTGATAACTCCGAAAAACTACTTAATTCTGTCAGGTTGTTCAAATTACCAGAACGCGCTCGAGCAGCTAATCAGTAGATTTCATTCTGTTAAGACAAAGGTAATGATAATTTGAAACATAAGTGGTTATGAGTATGTTAAATAACGAGCAACAAATGGTCTATGCAGAAAACATGCAAACGTTACTGTGGAGACTGCAAAATTATATTAATGACTTATCTCTTACGCTGGTAAATATTACTGACAATGAGAAATCTGACATATTATCAGCTTATTATCTGACGCTTAGCGAGCTAAAAGGGTTATGTAAAACCACTAACTATAGTTTTGCATCGATTATCTGCCAGTATATTTTAAGTAATATCCTGTCTCTGAAAGATTCCAGAAGCGCGATAACCGTTGCTCAACTTAGATTACTATTTGAATGGCCGGCGGCCTTATCGAGGGTATTTCAATATCCAGGCTCAAAAGAAGAGTCAGACAAATTACTTTCACTCATTACTGCGTCAGCATGGATTGACCCGCTGAAACCGGAGTTACATGATCTGATTAAAAAGCGACTAAAAAAATATGCCGAAAAAAATATACCGGCCTTCTACGAGTGCCATAAAACGCTCTCCTCGGATTATCAGTATAAAATAGCGGAAAAAAAAGATATCAAAAATAATGAAAAAAGCCATGAATATAAATCACAGAATAACCAGAGAATACAGCCTGTAATAACAAACAAAATAGAACACCCAACTTTCGACGAAGAAGAATTGTATGTCAAAGTTGAAGAAGTCTTAAAGACTAAAGATCCATTAATCACCAATAACAATTCAAGAATTGAGCTATCGACTGAACTGGAACTGAATCCAGATGGATTTGATATTCTTCAGGAAAATCAAACTTCTGACAGATTTAATTCTGTCGACAATGATATTGATATCGCTGAAGATATCAATCTGGAGGATTTAATGGCTTTCGGAGAAGATCCAGAGACCAGCTGTAGCTCTCCTGTTGATGCTGACATATCAGTTCCAGAAGAAATTAAAGAGCCTGAAAAAAAGAACAAATTGTACTTTTTCTTTAAGGAAATTGCTGATTATATTGAGGAGTTAAATACAAATACCTCTCAAATTAAAAGTGCGGAAAATGAAGAGATTTTTAGAACCCCACAGAAAAATTCGATTGAAATATGCGACAAAATTGCATCAGCAACAGAAATAATGGACCTTTATGGAAGCTTATGGTTTTTTAAAAACTTGAAGAATGAATTCGAGCAGCTGTCGTACTCTCAGTTAGATAAGTTAAAATCCATTACCGAACAAATTTCAAACTCAATTGAATATTACAAGAATTACGTCAGGTTACAGCGAGAAAGTGACTTACTATCGTTAATGCAGCATTTATTAGTGATCAAATTTAATCAACTCGATGAATCAGAAATTGAGATTTCATCAGAGTTGTTTTGCAAAGAACTCGAGGAAGCCACACAAACGACTAAAATCAATAATCAGAACAACGCCGACCTCACTGATGCTAACTTGTCATTGCCGGAAGATGCCCAGCCAGGTCTCACCGAAATGTTTCTTCAGGAAACCCCGGGACACATCGAGGAACTTACTGAAAATCTGGTGAATTATAGCAATGCGCCAGACAATAAAAACCACCTGATTTCTGCACAACGTAATGTTCATACCATAAAAGGTGCCGCTGCAACAATTGGCATTAGTGGTCTGGTTAATATCACGCATCTTTTTGAAGACCTGCTAGGCTATCTTACGGAAATAACTGAACCGTTTTCAGCACCTGTTATCAACTTTATTCTACATGTAACTGACAACCTGGCCGAAGCTTCAGAGTTTTTATGTGGTACAGGTAATGCGCCAGAACAATTTCAATTAACATTACAACAATTAAATAAAATAAATGAAAAATATATGGAAGGAGTACCAGTTACCCAATCGATAGAGCTGATTTATTCGAATGTGGAACCGCCTATTGCAGTCATAGATGAACCAGCCAGAAATGAACCTGTCATACCTGACAAATCAGCAGAGCAATCCGATCATTCTGATACACCCACAATCAATAAAGACAACATTACATCCGAGAAAAAGCAAGAACCAGCCAGTGCTAATGAGTCAAAAACAGATGCAACTCCGCAAACAAAAGGACAACGTGAACATGCATCAGTTATACGTGTCGCAAAAAACGAACTGGAAACAATATTAAAGGTCATTGGTGAAACCACAGTCACTCAGGGGCATTTCGATGACGAATACAAACACCTGAAAAATCATCATCGAGACCTCAATCAACTAACCAGCAGCCTACAGCAAACTGTTTTTAATTTTGAAAACTATATTGATATACAGGCTGTCAGTGATACTGAACGCACACAATTACTACCAAAACAGACAAGTGAAGAATTTGATCCGCTAGAAGTCAATCGCATGAACGAGCTACATACCTATCTCAATCAGATCGTTGAATCGATATCCGATCTAAAACAGGTTGAACAATCAATCAAAATGAGACTAAACAGTGTAGAACATTTATTTCAACGCCAGGTGGGCCTTACAAGAAACCTTGAAAATAATGTGATGAAAACCAGAATGATTCCAGCAAAGTCAATTATACCAAGGCTTGAACGCTGTGTCAGACAAGTTGCCAGATTACTGAATAAGAAAATTCAGCTTAATATTACTGGCCAGTCAATCAGTATTGATGTCGATGTGCTCAATATGCTTGTCGATCCATTAATACATACTCTTAGAAATGCAGTTGACCACGGTATTGAATCTATCGAAGAGAGAATAATAAAAGGAAAATCTGATACCGGCTTAATCAATTTAAGTTTTTTACAAAAAGGTCACACAATCAAGGTTGTCTGTCAGGATGATGGAAATGGGATAGACTTTACTCGTGTAAAACAAAAACTTGTCGATAACGGAATGATAGCAAGGAATGAAAGCCTGACTGAGAAATCACTGACTCAATATTTATTGCAACCCGGTTTTTCAACCAGCGATAAAATCACCTCAACCTCAGGACGAGGTGTCGGCATGGATATTGTTTCTCAAAAAATATCTGAGTCTGGAGGTTTCATTGAAATTGACTCCACGCAAAACGCTGGCTGCAAAATCACCATGACACTCCCCATTACAATGGTGTCACAACATGTACTCGTTACTACCGTTAATCAACGACTTTATGCTATCCCTACCAGTACGTTAGTGCAAATCTTTGCTCCTATGGCTGGGGAGTTTAAAATGATTGGAGATAATCTTAATTTTTGTTATGCCGATGAAAACTATTCCATTCACCGTTTATCCGATTACCTGGGGATTGATGAGGCCCAGCCAGATGTAAATGTTCAGGAGAAACCTGGATTTATCGTAAAAACAGACATGGGTAATAAAGCAATCTTTGTTGATGAAGTACTTAACTGCCGAGATATTGTACTCAAAAAATTTGGAAGCTATCTACCACACCTGAAAGGCGTTCATGGTGCAGCTTCTCTCGGAGATGGTCAGATAATTGCCGTACTTGAAATTAACGATTTATTACGCTCAGGAAACAGTATCCAGAAATTTAAATCAACAGAAAAATTACTGATTACCGACAACATTGCTACCGCAACAAAAGTCCTCATTGTAGAAGACTCGTTAAGTACAAGGCGAATGCTGGAACAACTAGTCAGCGATGCCGGTTATGAGGTAAAAACTGCCATTGACGGTATTGAAGCAGTTCAAAGCTTAAAAAAATGGATACCCGATATCATATTATCTGACCTTGAACTACCTCGCCTGAATGGACTGGAACTCACTTCGCACATTCGAGCACGTGAAGAACTGGCACACATTCCGTTAATAATGATTACCTCTCGCTATACAGAAAAACACAAAGAACATGCAAAAAAAGTGGGAGTAACACATTACCTGACCAAGCCTTTTTCTGAGAACGACGTAATATCACATATCGAAAAATCAACCCGAGTATCTGCCTGATGAATACAGTAACAAACTGTCATTACCAGAGTTCTGCTGAACCACAAACCTCTATTAATTTTGCCAACTATCAGCAGAATGACAAACAAGCACCAGAGAGGGAACTATGCCTGATACGTTGGAATAAATTCTATATCGCCATTAACTTAAACTTAATCGCTTCAATCAAACTTACAGCCGATATCATTACTCAGATAAAAAACAATCGCTCTGCTGAAATTAATCTGGCCTGTTTTAACGACAAACTGGAGCTAATCCCGCTCAGCCCGGGCACTCGCAAACGAGTTGTTGTTTTAAACCGAATCGATCGACCAGTCGGTATTTTATGCGACGAAATATCATTCCATAAAAAAAACAATAGCGCTATTTGCACAGAAATTCCTGCTTCCATGCAAACCTCTGGCTCTCCCATTAAAAATATATTACGCATCAACGGTATTGAATATTACGAAATAGATCTTAAAAAACTCTGCCAGCTAATTTTTAATCACACACAACATTAATACGATTAACGACGTTCTATTGGAGACGCTAATGAGTCAAAACGAAGCAAAGTCAAAAGCCTGGTTACTAAAATATAACAATAACAGAGCCGTCGCCATTAGCGTGCACGCAATGCAGGAACTCATCTTTGAGCCTGAATTACAAGAGCTTCCTTATGCGCCTGATTACTGTCGACATCTGTACCATTGGAACGATCTCATCATTCCCGTGATGAACCTGACAACGCTTATCTGTGACAAAACAGAAACATCACACCAGATACTGATTGTCGCTTTTAAACAAATAACGCAAATAAGATTTGGCGCTTTTCAGCTTAATGACAATCCCGAGCTGATTGAGGTTTCTGACAATGATTTCTGCAGACAAGCAGAACAATCAGATTTATGGTCACAAATATCGCTCTCTTGTTTTCGTAATAAAAACAAAGAAATCCCTATACTCGATTTGGCAAAACTATTTTTGACCCCAAATATCAAAGCAACAATAGTCAAACCAACATCACATTAACTGATTTTTGCTAAACAAACTAAACATCATTTAATCCGATGACATCAAACTATATACTGGACATAAGAAAACCGCTAAATGCGGCATTTGATGGCGACAAAGATTCATCTACCTGTTGCTTACACTCATTAATCAATGCGCGATAAGCGAAATAAAAGTCCCAGGTTGGTGTTGATTTGTATACAAACTCGCTTATTTCAAGATATTTGATAACCCCTTTCGCCGTAGTTGGCTTAACAAACACTTCTATCTCAGGAGAATAATATGCTGGTATAATAGTCATCAAACTCCACTTAGCCAGTTTTTCTGTCTTAAGCAAATCGACCATAGCTTCAAAACCCAGTTGCTGTTTACCATGCAAGAGCTGACTAAGAGACTTAACCAGAAAAGCTTTATCGTTAAGGCTCAGATTATTAACAAAATCTTTAAATCTGGGTTTCTCAAACATCGACACCATCGAAGAACGGCTTACTACTTTAACCATATTCTCAGTAAAGGATTCAATATTTCGACTGTTCTTACGAGAAAAATAGTCTTGAGACATCTCGACCATTTTATCCATCTTATGTTTTTTGCCAACTTTTAACATCTCAGGATGTTCAAATCCGCCTGGAAACCGATGCATAAACTGATGCTCGGCATGTTTCAACCTTTCAAGATTAAACATAAGTCTGCCACTCTATAATATGATGAACGGGAACGCCTGAACAAATTAACTCTAATCGCCATATATTAAGATATTAATCTCTTAATATGAAAAAAAATGCATCAGGCAGTTTATCAGAATAATCGAAAAACAGATATTTAATATGGCTTAAGAGCCAATAATAAATTCAAAGAAGCAAGAACTGAAATAATAATAAAGACCCGATGCCGCTCAGCACCACCCAGGCCAGGCCATATCTAAAACTCACAATCGTGGCAACCAGGGCTGCGAGCAACCGGGGGTTCTGCAGTGAAAAACTCATTTGCTCTCCAACCCCCAGCACCTCAACAACAATAATCGCAGGAAGAACGGTAACAGGAACAAAGCGTAATGTCTTTTTGAAACGTTCAGGCATCTTTATGCGATTCCCTAGCCCAATGAACGAAAAGCGCACACTGAAAGTCACTACAATCATTCCCAACGTGACTAAAATGAAAGTCTGAATATCCACTACTCGGTCACCTCATTGTGTCCAACGTCATTAAAAGAAATGTCAGGGTCCGTGCGGCTCTCTTTCTCAGCGTTAAGATCCATTCGATATCCTGCATACACCCCAATGATTGAAGCAATAATCAGCCCCAGAGAATAAGGCAAAACTGATAATAATATTGAACTGATAGAAGCCACTAACGCTGCAACCAGGCATTCATTGCTTTTGATCTGAGGTATTACAATGGCAATAAATGCCGCTACCATAGCAAAATCCAGACCATACTCCGCTATCTCTGGAAAAGAGGAACCAACACTGGCTCCAATAAAATTAGCTAATACCCAGCTAAACCAGAAACCTGACATGGCCCCCAGATAAAAATAATGACGCCCCGTTTTTTGATGAGACATCTCACTAACCGTTGCCGCGTAAACCTCGTCAGTTAGTCCATAAGACATTAGCACTCTTAAATAAAAGGGATAGTTTTTAACCTGCTCTGCTAATGAAGCACTATAAAGCACATGCCGAAGATTAATAATGAAAGTGGTTAACATAATGACTAACAAACTGGCGGAAATTTGTATTAGCCCCAATGCAATCATTTGTGAGGAACCCGCAAAAACAAGAAATGACCACAAGGTACTCTGGGTAACCGTCATTCCTACACTAACACTCATCGCCCCAACAATAAATGAAAATGGAAAAGCGCCAAGACAAAGCGGAGCAATCGTTCGTAAACCAGCACGAAATAATTGGTTATTCATGAAATTTCCGATCTGATAAAGTCAATAATATGGATAATATATTTCATTTAATGATCACGCTCAATATATATTACTAATATTATCTGGTAACTTGCGCTCTATCACATAGACTTTTTGTGCTCTATCACATGGACTTTTAATATGTATTTTATTTAATAATCTGTGAGCTGATTCAACGACAAAATATTCTCGTTATCTCTCGTAGCGCTGACTGCAAAATTAAAACGGTTTAATGCCAGGCATAAATCAAAGTCTGACTCTGGATTCCAGGGTTGCAGAACATCAAAAAAACGCTGTGAAAAAGAAGATACCTGTAACTCCGGCTTAATACTTGTTTCATCAAACTCCTTTTCAAGCAAAAGGCTTTCAAAATACTCTGCACATAAATTATCTTCGTCAGTTGGCGTTTCTGCTTTCCAGCCCATTCTTACAAGCGTCACTAAAGCTGGAGATTTATGCTTGATATAATTAATGGTTGCCTTTGCATTAACAAAGGCGCCAGTTAATAACTCTTTTGCTTTCGTTGCATTCACCAGACCCTGTGTACCGGCATGAGTCGTATGAATTATATTCTTAAATTTTAAATCAACTGCCTGCAACTCTGTTGGAGAATTACCATAATCAAAACCTGAGATTTTTTTACCTTCTCTTTCACCAATAAGAACGGTGTTTTCATGGCTATTTTTTAATGCCAGTGCATCTTCAACTTTTCCTACGGGGTAAACGCTACTGGCTCCCTTATCCAGACAATAACAGGCAACAGAAAATGCCCTGAACACATCAATTATCACAACAATACCCTTAGCTTCTCTGGCACCAGCCACAAAATCTGTTTTAACAATTTTCATTGATACAACTCACTTGCACAAAAATAAAACTTCTCTATTCAGTTCCAGATTATACACCCAATTTCCCCGCAGGTTCAGGAAACAGTGTCCAGCCCAGGTATCAACATCTCAATTGCAAATCAAATTTCAGATAAACCAATAACGAGATGACTGATTGTATATAGTTTGCAATGTCTACCTTTAAGCTTTTTTGATTTTCTTTCCACTTATCCAAAATAAAAGGAAATATCATGAAAAAAACAACAAATACTACTTCCAGGCTATGCCTGTATAACAGGTCGATTTATTCGACATTGTTAATCTATTTATCAATCATTCTTTTATCTTCATCAGTTTCTGCCATGGAGTACAAACAGGATGAATGTGAACAACAAGCTCATGAAACGTTTATTCATCAGGATGAAGTTCCCCCTGATGATAATGACTTCAATACAGCAGGTAGTATTAACGGTAACAACTATCAGGGAAAAATTGTAAATAACTTTAGTGCATCAACATTATCTGGAAGTTTCAATCTGGCTAAGCATTGGCAGGGTTGTAACAGCTACATTATCATCACACACTATAATGACACCAATGGCAATAAACTATTCGATTCCCTGTCTGCTGATTTTTTTAAGAGAAGCTCAAGAAATGCACACTATCTGTTTGCTTCTCAGCAGAAAGCGCCAGAAAATTTTATGCAGAATTTTAAAGGAAAAGTTCAACAACAACTGAGCAAGCTGTCTGTTAAAGAGCAGGCGTACTGGAATAGTAGAATTCATTACCTGATCGAGCCCGTCACGGAAATTAATGGTAGCCTGGGAAGAATATATTCCAGCTTAACCAAAAAAGTAAGAGTCGTTGCCATTGACCGTTACCAACGCTGGGATCAGGGGGGTAATTATCATGATACCACTCCAGGTTATTTTACACCGGACATGAATGTTCTGGCTTACCTGTCTAAATATTATGATGCACAGCTACACCAGTCATTACAATATGATGACGAAGACAAAATTGAAGAAGTCACCCTCGTAAAAATGATGGACAAAGTGATATTCAAACCCGACTGCACACCTGATGAAGCCTGTTACAATAAAAAACATGGTCCTTTTTCAAATAAAAATAATAATAAAATCTGGCCTGTTAATTTTCCAGAGGCAGAATCGATGAAAGATTTTGATACCCTTGAATTTGATTTAACCGCTAACTGTGGACCAGATAGAAAACTGGATTGTGGTCGCTGGGATTATGAAGCGTATATACAATTATGCAATGATATAGCCTGCACAGAACAGCATGAAATTATTCGCTGGATTACGCCTTATTCTCGCCCCGGTAAAAAGCGCTGGCTATTCAATCTTTCACCATTCATAGGGCTACTAAAAACCGGTGGCACTCATTATTTTAAGTTTGGCATGTTATGGAATATGAATCCCGCAACTTACAGCATGACATTCCGCTTGAGTCATACTGATAAGGAGCAGAGTTCCAGTCAGGTCATCAAAAGTTTTTCAGGTAATCATGGGTTTAATGCCAGTTATAATGAACACTGGCAACCACAATTTTTTACCCCCCCGGCAGGAACAGAAAAAGTTGAACTGGTATCCATTATCAGCGGGCATGGTCAGGTGGGAACCGATTACTGTGCGGAGTGGTGTAATCACCAACATCAATTTCGAGTTAATGATGAAAATAGCTACCTGAGAGAATTCCCAGGTCAGGTTATAGAGCAGGGCTGTGCCTCTCAGGTAAACCTGGGCGTAGTGCCTGGTCAGTGGGGTAACTGGACACCAGGTCGCGCAGGCTGGTGCCCGGGACAAACAGTTAAACCCTGGATTGTTGATATTACTGACAGCGTCAATATGGGCGTAGTTAACACGCTTAATTACAAAGGTATGTACCAAAACGGTACACCACAGGGAGGGCGAATCAGGCTCAATAGTTACCTGGTTTATTATAGCGATGACTAAATCAAATCAGAAATATCGAATCAGAAATATCAAATATAAGTTCGAGATAAAATGCTGCCTGCCATAAAAATGACAGGTTTAATAACAATACATTCTACTGCACCATATTATTTCAGAAGCAGTTAATCTGGTGCAATACTTTATGTTGACGCGAGGTAATGGAAACAAGAGAACAGAGATAAATAAAACAGGCATTCATTGATATGAGCAGACACCATCAGAAAACAAACGCAACTTCAATCCCAAAGCTTTTATACCAGCTGATACAGAACAAAACGGAATCTTTAATTACGCTGTATACTCAGGAAGGTCATATTCATACAGGTAATCTGGTTGCCTGTGACAACCCCAACACAGAACACAGTAAAGATAGTCTGGTCCATTTTAATATCATCGAAATAGACCATCAACAACCCCATGCACTCTACTTAAAAACTGAAAGTATCTCTGCAGTAGAAATTCATACCCCGGATAACTTTATTCAACAGATTGTAGACTCTTCTGCCATACCTCTCAGCCAGAAAGCGCTAAAAAGCTGGCTTAAACAACACCAGCAGGAACTCGCTATTCCACAGGTAGAACTTGATGCACAATGGAATGATATTGAAACCGATCAACAACGACAAAATATTAAACTGCTTGCTCTTGATTTACAGGAAGCGTTATCCATTCTGGCTGGCAGTGATGTCATGGGACACCAGCCACTCGCCAACATTAAACAGATATGCTTTTTACAACATCAGTCCACATTAAAAGAAAACCCGCTCAAAGTAGAAAGAGACCATCAACAAATCAGTATTTATGCCGACTTTAAACAGAAAAACCTGAGTAATTCTGTCGAACAGTTAAGGCAACGATTTGATTTGTTGATTTGAACCATATACTCCAATCCCGTTAGCTCAGAAAAAACTAATACTTATTTTGAGACTCGCATTCAGGAATTTCATAATAATCACCTTTTTCAGCAGTGAATATATGCAGCGCTATTTTGATATTAGTGGGCGAATCAAAAGCCCCCAGTGATATACCAATCCATTGGTGTTTTATTTTATCAATGGGATCGAAAAATAACGGCGAACCACAATGAGAACAAAATCCTCGATTGACTTTTTCAGATGATTTGTACCATTTTATGTTTTTTTCACCTTCAATCGTTAAGGATTCTAATTGAGGAGAAGTGCTTGCAAATATATGCCCGGTCCACTTTCTACATTGATTGCAATGGCATATTTCACCAGAACTGAGTTCACCAGAAACTATAAATTTTACTGCTCCGCATAAGCACGAACCTTTTTTCATAAATCCCTCGTCAATTAGTAATAATTTTTCCTGCTAACTACATTTTTCTAAGAGTTGCTCAATAAAAATATCTTTAAGGAGTGTTAGCTCATTGGTCCTGACATAATTGGGCCTGATAACTAGCGCAATTGTTCTATGTGAGTCGGGTTCATTTAAATGAACTGCCCTGAGCTCTGACTCATTATAAATTAATTGATCTAATGCCATTTGTGGTACGAGCGTTGTGCCAAGCTTACCGGCGACCATTTGAATCAACGTATGCAAACTGGCAGAATCAAAATCTGATTCTTGTTTTTTACTTTGTAATCGACAGGCCGCCAAAGCATGCTCTTTTAAACAGTGACCATCTTTTAATAACATTAACTTATCAATTTCTAACTCTTCACTGGTAATTTCCTGCATGTTTCCCGGACATTCATCTTTATGACAGACCAGATAAAAGTCTTCTTGCCAGAAATCGAAACTCATCAAGCCATCGATTGGATAGGGTAATGCGAGTATAGCTGCATCAACCTCCCCGGTTCGCACCATATCAACTAAGATATGGGATTGCTCTTCAACAATTTTTAACTTAAAACCAGGATGTTGTCTTCTTACTTCAGGTAAAACTTTAGGTAACAAGTATGGGCCAATTGTCGGGATCACGCCAATACTCATAGGACTGGAAAGAGGTTGCTTATTGGCTTGCGAAATTTGTAACAGTTCATCTAATTCCAGTTTGAGTTTTTTGGCTTTATTGAGTATTAACTTCCCGTTGCTGGTGACTAATACCTGTTTGTTATTGCGCTCAAATATAATGACATCTAGCTGTTTCTCAAGCTCATTGATTGCCGTACTTAATGCCGATTGAGATACATTGCATGCTTCAGCCGCCTTTTTAAAGTGTAATGTCTTTTCAATGGCTAGCGCATAGTGTAACTGTTTTATTGAGATCATCGTTCTATTGATAGTTTTTATTGAACATAAGTATGATTTTAACCACAAAAACAAAATCAGTCACTACCAAAAAATAGAACATTATCTTCCAGTTAATCAATTTTAAAAAATACCTCATCACTTTTAAACTGAATGCCCCTACCGATAAAGCTATTAGTACAATACGAGGAGTATTCATATGCTAAAGAAAACATTGTCTGTCGCAGTCACAACATTTATT
>JADGFG010000258.1 GCA_016743995.1 Kangiellaceae bacterium
TGTTGGAACTGACTGAAAATAAGCTAATTCCTAGGATTGATATTAGTATAAAAAAATAGACATGCAAAAAAACTAACGCTTTTTTCGAAATAAATTTTGTTGCTTTTTTTAGAGTGAAAAAATTGTGAGTTTTCTGTTTGTGTGAAGTGATTGGCAATAGTCTGTGGTCAATAATGATCCATGTCAATATTACAGATTTAACTTGTTGAAATGTCGATGTAATTGTTTTTGCTGGCGTTAACAGTCGAACTTGTTATTATTGCTTTTTATTGTTTTAATAAACAGAAGGATTAAAAAAATGAGGTTTGAAAATTAAATGTGTGGTCGACTTAATGTCATCGATGAGCCGCTTGCTCAAATGATTTTTGAGCAGCTGGGGCTCAAGTTTTATACTGAAACCAATCTGAATTTGTGTCCCTCCCAACAAGTGTCAGGTATTGTCCTTTTCGCTGGTGAGCTTAATCAACTTAATGCAATTTGGGGTGTTAAGCCCGACTGGTCTAAAAAGTTAATTATTAATGCAAAAAGTGAAACTGTTTTTGAAAAGAAAACTTTTAAAAAAGCATTTGTTAATAACCGATGTCTTATTCCCTGTTCAGGATGGTATGAGTGGAAAGCCGCTGGTTCAAAAAAAGAGAAGTACTTATTTAAATCGGTTAATCAATATCCTTTGTATATGGCTGGTCTCTATTATAAGAACGAAGAATCGAGTCGGGTTGTTACATTAACAACCTCTGCAAATTTAAAATGCGAACAGATTCATCATCGTATGCCGGTATTGATTGAAATGATTAATGTAGAATGCTGGTTCAGGAGTAAAGCTGATGAATTGTCAGAGTTGATGAAACCGATTGATAGTGACTTGATTGATTTTTTCAGGGCGAGCTGACTTGCTGAGCTTTGTCTCCATTATAAGTGGATAAATTACAATTGGAACAGAAATACTGTACATAAAACATCCATCTTCTCACATAAACTCTACCGTTCTCATTGTTAAACGCCCATTATCGTTCTGTTTTCGTCTATGTGATAAAAGCATGGCCTGGTTGGTCAATTTCAAATATAATGCGTTGTAACCTCATGGTTATATTGGCTTTGTACGCTGGGATAGCTCTCTTATCTTTCCCAGGGTTAATTTAATAAGAAAAATATTGGGCTGTTCGATAAGCTCATTCAGTGGAATTTCAGGAGCGAGTCTTGTTTTTTGAGGGGGCGGAAAAAAGAGCTGAAATTGTGATTGATCCAACTCAGTTCTCATTGTTGGAGCACTATAATGATAGTTTCTGGACAAAAGTTGTTGCTCAATGCGAAGCAAAAATTCTATCGAAAATTTCAAATAGTCAGGTCCGAGCATTCTTGCTTTCTGAGTCCAGTTTGTTTATCTGGGCTAACCGATTACTGATTTTAACCTGTGGCGACACGCAACTGATTAACGCTGTGAACTACTTTTTGAAGCATATCGATAGCACAAGTGTTAAACAGATTACTTATCAGCGAAAAAATGAATATTGTTCTCATTTGCAGAGCACCCATATGTTTGATGATCTTCAATTGTTACCAGCAAGGTATCAGCACCAGGGAAAACTTCTACGATTTGGTGAACTGGATACCCATCATAGCTATTTGTATCAGCTGAACAGTGATAGTACTGAAAAGCCAGATTATAAAACCAGTCAGGTTCTGGTTTATAATATTGCACCTGAAATTTCACATCGACTTGTTCGAGGAAATGTTGATCGTTATCAGATACGTGAGTTACTACAACTTGATAAAATAGTTGCTGATTTTGTACTGGATGATTTTATTTTTGAACCTTCTGGATACTCTCTTAATGCAATTCGAGGAAACGACTATTTTACCATTCATCTGACACCTCAGGAAAATAGTAGTTATGTAACCTTTGAGTCGAACATGGATTTGGTAAGTTTTATACCAACTATTCTTAATATTTTTGTACCTGCATCATTTGACGTTATTGCCAATAATAATAATGAATTTAGAGAAAAGGTTATATCTCTGGTTCCTGCCTGTTATAAAGCGGTCGAGTTAATTGAAGACAAGTCCGGAAGCGTAGGTCTGATTAATTATGCCAGCTTCAACCGTGAAAAAGATCAATTTTCGCCGGCCATTCACCTCAATCCTTTCAAAGAACTTATTGAGTTTTAAATGATTGAATATCACTAGTGTCACTATTTGTTATGTCACTTAAGAATATTAGAACTTATTTTTAATAACGAAAAATTGTTTCCTGTATGCATCAGCTAGCGATTCTGAGTCGCAAGTTTTTGATAGTGATCGAAATATTGAGTCAAGTTAAATGGCGTTACCTTAATTAAGCTAATAAGCGCTGGATGTCGATTTATATGCTTAGTTTATCATAATCTCAACATTGACCGTTGGTACTGATGATTAATGAGTATTTTACAAATAGATGAGCGAGTTAAGTAGTAATCTTACCTGAGTGGTTATTATTGGTAAAAAGACTATAATATTTAGTCAAGTTGATTCTTTGAGGTTTTAATATGATCGGTTCAGTTAACAATAATGCCTTCAATTTTTCCAGAGAAAATTTAAATATAAACTCAAGTCAACATGCAAATTCAGGCGGGATTTCTTTAACTATTACCCCTGATGCTGGTAATGTCAGTTCCGGCGATAAATCTCAAAACAGTTTTGACGTAAAGCTGGTTACCCCCAGGCATGAATTAAACTCATCTTTTACCCGTGAACAAGCGGTTGCTCGCGTAGAGACGAATATCAAAAAAAATGCAGTTAAAAATGCATTGAACATTGGCAATAATCATCATTCTCCGATAAAGTCAGCCGCTATTATCAAAGCCGCCGCCAACAATGATCTCGGCTCAGGTGAAATCCAGGAAACAGCGGTTGAACTGGCGGCGGTTAAATTTAAGTATAATCAGGCGCAACACGTTTTTGATTTGCCTGGAACCAATGAAACAGACTCCTCCAGTTCGAGCACAAACTCATCGAATTATGCTGTTTCCGTTGTGACCAGAGCAACTGACTTTTATATCAAGTCGTCATTAATTTTCTCGGCCGCCGATAAGATCGGTGATAATATTGATACTCAATTTTAAAAATAGAGTTTTATTTCAATTAGAGATAAAGCTATAGCCTATTACCTGTACCTGTACCTGTACCTGTACCTGTACCTGTACCTGTACCTGTACCTGTACCTGTTGTCTGTTGTCTATTGAGTATTGCATGGTTAGTCATAAAAAAATTTCATTAGTTCTGGGAAGTGGTGGGGCGAGAGGTATTGCTCACATTGGCGTTATCAACGAACTGCAAAAAGCGGGTTACGAAATTTGCGCTATTTCCGGTTGTTCTATTGGCGCTTTAATCGGTGGTGTTTTTGCTGCTGGAAAATTAAAAACGTTCGAGTCCTGGGTTTGTGCCATTTCAAAAAGTGATATTCTTCGCCTGTTGGATTTGTCCTGGGGGAGTAGCGGACTGGTTAAGGGAGATCGTATTATTAGTACGCTGGTTAAACTAGTCGGTGATATCAGAATTGAAGATCTTCCTATTCCTTTTACAGCCGTGGCGACTAATATCAGTAACAATAAAGAAGTCTGGCTTAATTCTGGCTCATTGTTTGAAGCTATCAGAGCTTCTATTTCATTACCTTTGTTTTTTACTCCAGTCATTAGAAATGACGAATGCCTGATTGATGGAGGAGTGCTCAATCCGGTGCCTATTGCGCCGACATTTAATGATACCAGTGATATGACGATTGCGGTTAATCTCGGTGGAGAAAGGCAAAAGGATAGTGAGGATGTATTATTAAATCAGGTAGCACAGGAAAACAATAGTAATACTTTACAATCGAAGGTGGAACAGTTTATTGCTGAGCTCAAAGGGAGTAATAAAGAACCGGCAGAAAAAAAACTGGGGGCCTATGCCGTTGCCGATCAGGCATTTGATGCCATGCAAATTACCATTGCCAGACAAAAGCTGGTAGCCTATCCACCAGATTTTATGATTGAAATTGCCAGAAATGCTTGCGGAACATTAGAGTTTGATCGTTCTGAAGAAATGATAGAACTGGGGGCCAGTAAAGCTCGGGAGTTTATACGGAATCAAAAATGTCATTTTATTTAAGTTAATCACCTCACCTTTTTTATTGACCACATGACAGGAATTGCATTCCTGCATAAGCAGCAAAATAAAGGTGCGCGTTTCTAATGAGTGACAACAGCCTGGAGATTAGATAGAGTAAGGCTATGTATCGTTTTTTTATACCCATAAAATAAAAATATCGAAATGAATTATCTATTTGATAACTTCAAAGTTGACACTAGCAACTTTAAGCTTGAAAAAGATGGAAATGATATCGCCATTGAACCTCAGGTATTTGATCTACTTGTTTATTTGATAGCTCATAGAAATAGACTGGTAACCCGACAGGAAATTTTTGATACTATCTGGGGGGGACGAGAAGTCTCTGATACATCTCTGAGTAATCATATAAAAAGCGCACGAAAAGCTGTTGGTGATGATGGTCGACGTCAGCAGATAATAAAAACAACTCACGGCAGGGGGTATCAGTTTATTTCTCAAGTGAGTGAGGATTGTATTTCGGTCGTTCAGCTGGAAGGTGATAGTGCGGCTGAATTGAATAGCATTGAATTGAATCGCTCTGAATTGAATAGCATTGAGAATTCCGATGGAGCGTCTGGCGCTGCTAATACCCTTCCTGAAACAAATATTAATTATCGGCAAAGGTATAAAGTAGCGGTTGGTATTTTACTTTTATTGATTATATTATTTTCTGTGGTGCAATTGAACTCATGGTTTGATAAGCCAGGTGACCAGAACAAGATCCATAGAATTGCAGTGTTACCTTTTTCAAATACCAGACCTGAATTAGAAACTGATTATATAGGCTTCGCAATTGCGGACCAGATTATTGGGGAAATGGCTTATTTAAAAGGTATTGCCGTTCGTCCATCGAGTTCTATCAGACAATATGCTCAAAAGGTTTATGACTCTGTTGAAGTG
>JADGFG010000259.1 GCA_016743995.1 Kangiellaceae bacterium
CGAGAAAAAGCAAAAAGGATAAAAGTTCGTTGCCTTCAGGGCATATCAGCGGCAAAGCTGATGTATGTGACTTCTGGTTAAATAATCAATCTCGAATATTTCGTCTATTCTTTAGCAAGAAGAAATTCTGCCGATTGAATTTTAATAAATCCTGTAAATTAATCAGAACAAACACCGGACACTCTATTATTTAATATTGCTAATTAATAAACAGCAGAAAAAGCCCCACCCAAAGCCCGTTCAGTCATGAGCGGGCTTTTTTAGTTTCAGTGGCGTTTTAAAATCAGTCTGCGGTTAATATCAGGCAGCCATTCATTACCCGCACTTTAACTGCTGCGTTAATGTTAAATCACCCCTCAATTAACCAGCGATCCTTCAGATGGATTTCACCCACCGGAAGAACCACAACGTTAGTCTGGCTTAAAAACGCCTTTTTTACGATGCTAGATTGGGAAATAAAACGTTAAGTCTATATATTTATGGAATTTATGCTATATATTTCCATATATATGTGAATTAATATTTGTTTTAGTCTATATAAATATGGAGTAATGTGCGATTATATCCATAAATATGTGGAGTATAATGGGGGGTACCATGAATATTAAAGAAATTGTGATAAAGCAGTACCGTGAAATCATTGACGCTGCTACCGAAAAAGTTTCAAAACTTAAAGCGCCTCCTGAAGGTTGGTTACGTACGAACCGAAAAGCATTGAAAATACCAGTTAGCGTCATATTGAAGAGAGCGAACATTAAAAAAAGCGAACTGTACCGAATTGAAAAAGCAGAAGTCGAAGGTACATTGACCCTGAATAAGCTTAAAAGTGTAGCAGAAGCAATGGGTTGTGAGTTTCACTATGCAGTTACTCCAAAAACTAAATTAAATGCAACCAGAGTTGAAGAAATTATTGAGTACCGTGCTCGTAGGCTCGCTAATAAGGTACTTAAAAACGCTGACATTAATATGCAATTGGAAGAGCAAGCAACTTCCATGGAAAAAATTGAAATTCAACACAAGCAAGCGACAGAAAAGCTAATTAAAGAAATGCCTGACTGGTTCTGGGAAGAAGCGTTATGACAATTAACGAAAACGTAGATGGTGCAACACCATTAGACCCAGATGAGCTTGCTGGACTAAAATTTAAACATATTACAAGCAGAGGCCAGCTTAATGAACTTGAACAGGCGAATATCGTTCAAGGTTTAATGTGGTTAAAAAAAAACAGGCAGGATAATTTATTGACTCTTGATTTTGTAATGGACTTACATAAAGCATTGTTTGGTGAAGTTTGGGGATGGGCTGGCACGTTTAGATTGACTGAAAAAAATATCGGGATTGATCCACTACAAATTTCTGTTTCACTCAAAAATTTACTTGATGACTTATCCGCATGGATTGAATTTGAAACCTACCCTCCTGTTGAAGCAGTACTTAGATTCCATCACCAGCTTGCAAAAATACACCCCTTCCCTAATGGTAATGGTCGCTTTTCTAGAATATATGCTGATGTTATTTCTGAGAAAATGTTTGCAATTCAACCCACAGATTGGGGCGGACGAAACCTGGATAAAGTTTCTGAAACGCGCACACAATATATTCAAGCATTAAGAGCTGCTGATGGTGGCGACTTGTCTTTATTATTTGAGTTGTATAGAAATTAGAGTCAAGACTATTTCTGGGACATCCACAAAATGTCTTAATTTGAATGTGACTCTTGTTTTCGAGTTTTTATTTTATGGTTGTCCTCAAAAACATGAAGTGTGGGATTGTTTTCTGGTAATAGCTTATTACTCGTGAAGGCGCTGTTGGATTTAGTAATTTGAATAATGGGATTTTGATATTTGTTTAACTCATTTAAAAATTGGAGCGTAGGCTTTTTCAATATTCTCTATTATAGCCAGACTTTTAAGTATAGGCTTCTCCAGGGGAGGGAGTAAGCACTCAAAAAGTTATGATTTAACTTTAATCGTGCTTTAGAATAATAAAAGCTTATCATTACTCCTCAATAGTTGTTTTTATTAACGCCTTAAAAGTTAAATTTATATTTAATGGAATAGAATCGGAAATGCTAATTCCACCTACTGTAGCTGATAAATTTTTAAGATTATCCGCAGGAATGTTAAAGTCGCTTGCTTTAACGATAACCGGTTTATAAGAGTTAACGGTCATCAGCTCTCCTGCTTTATGAATAATGACGGGAATTTCAAAATTTTTAACTTGCCCATAAAATTCAACCTTTGCTTTTATCGTTGTTTGCGTAATTGGTTTTACTAGTAATTTTTGATTGAACTGACCACTAACTTTCACTAAGGGGTAAAGGTTTGTTTTTAGAAATAACTGATTAATCCTGCTATTTCTAACAGGAATGTTGGTTTCTATGTTGTTAAAATCAATGGATAAATCAAACCTGCCATTAGAATACTTTCCTTGTATATTCTCTACCATAGCGGGCTCAATAACATATTGTTTTTTTATCGTTGCAAAACTGATCGATGATAATTCAGGAACGATATTCAGGTTTTCAACAGCAAATGCATTACCAGATAGCATAAAAAATAACAGAAATATTTTTTTCATTGTGATTCGCTTTTTATTAAAGAAACTATTGGAATGTATCCCATCTGAATAGTATCTACCAGAAGGGATAACATCAGTATTGTTGATTAGCTTTATTTTAAGTCAAAGCGATCTAGCTGCATGACTTTAACCCATGCTTTAATAAAGTCATTAATGAACTTTTTATCAGCATCGTCAGAGGCATAGACCTCAGTAATTGCTCTTAATTCGGAATTAGATCCAAAAATAAGATCGACAGGTGTTGCTTGCCATTTTAACTTTCCAGATGCGCGATCATGACCCTGATAGATGCCTGCAGTAGAACTGTCTTTAGTCCATACGGTAGACATGTCTAACAAGTTGACAAAGAAGTCATTGGTTAACAATCCGGGTTTGCTAGTCAATACACCATAAGACGAGCCATCGTAATTGGCATTAAGCGAACGCATGCCACCAACAAGCACCGTCATTTCTGGAACATTTAACCCAAGTGAGTTCGCTTTATCCACTAGCATCTCTGCTGGTGACAGGTCACTGTCAAGAGCGTAAAAGTTGCGAAATCCATCGGCTTCTGGTTTCAGGTAATTAAATGATTTAACATCAGTTTGTGCCTGGCTGGCATCGGTACGACCCGGGACAAATGGTACTACCACTTTAGTGCCAGCTTGTCTGGCTGCATGTTCAATTGCGGCTGCGCCACCTAAAATTATTACGTCGGCTAATGATACTTGTCTCCTGGAAGACTTTTTGTTGTATTTTTTCTGAATAGATTCAAGTTTTGCTAATACTTTTTTTAGCCCTTCAGGGTTATTGACCGCCCAGCTTTTTTGCGGTGCAAGATTGATGCGAGCACCATTTGCGCCGCCACGCATATCCGTCACTCTGTGACTAGAAGCCGCCGCCCATGACGTTCTGACTAATTCTGAAGTGGTTAAGCCAGAATTAAGGATTTGCTTTTTAAGTTTTTTGATATCTTTACGGGTGATAAGTTTATGGCTTACCGCTGGAACCGGATCCTGCCATGACAGTATTTCAGCGGGTACTTCGGTACCTACATATCTTGCCCTGGGGCCCATATCACGGTGAGTTAATTTAAACCAGGCTTTGGCAAATGCTTTATCAAATTCGCTGGGATCTTTTCTAAATCGCTCGACAATTTTACGAAAGTCAGGATCTTCTTTTAAAGCGAGATCAGTAGTGAGCATTACTGGCGCATGACGCTTATTGGGAATATGTGCATCAGCCACTAAACTGGCGGCTGCTTTATTGTCTGGAGTCCACTGTTTTGCACCTGCCGGGCTTTTTGTCAGTACCCAGTTAAAGTTCATCAGGTTATCCAGAAAATTAGATGACCACTGAGTTGGAGTGACAGTCCATGCGCCTTCCAGCCCACTGGTTATTGTATCTGCGCCAACGCCTGTTCCACATTTGTTTTTCCAGCCCAATCCTTGTGACTCAACACTTGCTGCTGCGGGTTCTGCACCTACACATCCCTTAGGTTTTTTTGCGCCATGTGCTTTACCCAGTGTATGACCACCGGCAATTAACGCAACGATTTCTTCATCATTCATCGCCATTCTACCAAATGCCATTCTGATATCTTTAGCGGCTAAAAGTGGGTCGGGTTTTCCGTGTGGTCCTTCAGGGTTAACATAAATCAAACCCATTTCTACTGCCGCCAGTGGACCTTTTAGTTTTCCTTTTTTGTCTCGACGCTTGTCTGAGAGCATAGCGGTTTCTGGCCCCCAGTAAACTAAATCGGGTTCCCAGTCATCGGTTCTGCCGCCTGCAAAACCAAAGGTCTTAAAACCCATTGATTCTAGTGCGACGTTACCGGAAAGCACCATTAAATCTGCCCAGGAGATTTTACGGCCGTATTTTTGTTTAACAGGCCATAATAATCGACGGGCTTTATCTAAATTGGCATTATCTGGCCAGCTGTTGAGTGGGTCGAAACGTTGCTGTCCGCCGGATGCACCGCCACGCCCATCGTGAACGCGATAAACGCCTGCGCTATGCCATGCCATGCGGATCATCAATGGGCCATAATGCCCCCAGTCTGCAGGCCACCAGGCTTTTGAGTCGGTCAGCGTAGTTTGAATGTCTTTTTTAAGCTTTGTCAAATCAAGGCTGGCAAATTCTCTGGCATAACTAAATTGTTCGCCGTAAGGGTTAGATTCTGTACTATGTTGTCGAAGTGGACTCAGGTTTAACTGTTCCGGCCACCAGAATTGATTGGTTTTTGCTTCATTGGTTGCTAATACTTTTACAGGTTGTACCACTAAATAGAGAGAAATAAATGTTGTGACTGCGACAGACAATGTTTTCTTTAGCATATGAATACTCCTAGTATTGTACTAATAGCTTTATCGGTAGGGGCATTCAGTTTAAAAGTGATGAGGTATTTTTTAAAATTGATTAACTGGAAGATAATGTTCTATTTTTTG
>JADGFG010000260.1 GCA_016743995.1 Kangiellaceae bacterium
ATAATACCCAAACACCCAACAATCTCGCTGCATTCTGCTGGTCAATTGCAGATTTATTACGCGGTGATTTCAAACAATCACAGTATGGTCGCATCATCTTACCTTTCACATTGTTGCGCCGCTTAGAAGGCGTACTGGAAGATAAGAAAGAAGCTGTGTTGGCAGAATATGAAAAAATCCAGAAGATGAAGCTGCCAGAAGAAGCGCAGGAGAAAATGCTACTTCGTGCCAGCGGCCTGTCTTTTTTCAACACCTCGAAAATGGATATGTCTAAACTGGGTGAAACAGACATTAAAGCAAACCTTGAAAGCTACATTCAGGCGTTTTCCAAAGACGCCCGTGAAATCTTTGAGTACTTCAACTTTGCCGAGTTTATCGGTCAGCTCAATGATGCAGATTTACTCTGGAAGGTGGTGCAAAAAGTTCGCTCTACTGATTTAAGTCCCAAAGCCATCTCCAACCATGATATGGGTTTAACCTTTGAAGAGTTGATCCGTCGTTTTGCTGAAGGCTCTAATGAAACCGCTGGGGAGCATTTTACCCCGCGCGATATCGTTCGCCTGACTACTTCCTTAGTCTTTATGGAAGATGATGATGCACTGACCAAGCCCGGCATTATTCGCACTATTTACGATCCGACTGCGGGGACTGGTGGTTTCCTTTCCTCGGGTATGGAGTATGTGCATGAGTTAAACCCACAAGCGGTGATGCGCGCTTTTGGTCAGGAACTTAACCCGGAAAGTTATGCTATCTGTAAAGCGGATATGTTGATCAAAGGCCAGGATGTGACCAATATCAAACTTGGCAACACCTTATCTCAAGATCAGCTTTATGCCGACAAGTTTGATTACATGCTCTCTAATCCGCCTTTTGGTGTCGACTGGAAGAAAATTGAAAGTAAAATTAAAGAGGAAAATACCCTTAAAGGTTTTGATGGACGGTTTGGTCCCGGTGTGCCTCGTGTTTCTGATGGTTCTTTGTTATTTCTTTTACATTTGATTAGTAAGTTGAGAGACGTTTCTCCATCAGCTGAAGGCTCCAGTGAAGGCGGCGGTCGTATTGGTATTATCCTTAATGGCTCACCACTGTTTACTGGTGGCGCAGGTTCCGGTGAATCTGAAATCCGTCGATATATTCTTGAAGCCGATCTGTTAGAAACCATTGTCGCACTTCCAACCGATATGTTTTATAACACAGGCATAGCAACCTATGTATGGGTGCTGTCGAATAAAAAGACTGATGAACGAAAGGGTAAAGTCCAACTGATTAACGGCGTTAACCTTTGCGGCAAAATGCGTAAGTCTTTGGGTTCTAAAAGAAATGAAATGAGCGCTGAAGACATTGCAACCATTACCCGTACTTTTGGTGCTTTTGAAGTAGTAGATGCACGCAAGCTTGATAAACCTGCCGAGCAAAAAAGTAACCGAGGTCGTCAGTCGGCCACCCCAAAAGTTGAAGCACCTAAAACCTTTGCCAGTAAGATTTTTGCCAATCATGAATTTGGTTATCGCCGAATTACTATTGAGCGGCCATTGCGGATGAGTTATCAGTTTAGTGATGAGCAAGTAGATGAACTTCGGTTTGCGCCTAAGCCGTTAAATGCGCCGATGAAATGGGTGTATGAAAATTATGCGGCGGCTTGGTCAGACAGTGAAGATTGTGAGCAATACGGCGTTTTAACTGAACATACTGATGCCATTCGTAAACAGATGAAATCACATTTTAGTGAAGTGAAAGAAGCCAAAATTAAAGAGCTATTAGATAGCAAAACTTGGGCAGTGCAAAAACAGATTTTATTGAAAGCTAGAAAATTGCAGGCAGTCGTTGGCACTGAGCAGTGTGATGATATGAATGGTTTTGAGGCGGCAGTTAAAGCAGCCTGTAATGTGCAAGAGCTTAAGTTAGAGACTAAAGAGAAAAAACAAATTACTACTGCGGTGAGCTGGAAAAATCCAGACGCGGAAAAGGTGATTAAGAAAGTTCATAAAGATGTTGAAGCCAATCCATTTTATGGCTTTTTCAATGTAGATGGACAAACGATAGAGTTTAAGCCGGATGGTGACCTGCGTGACAATGAAAATGTAGCGCTTGATCCAACTCAATCGGTTAATGAGCTGAATGAAGCTTACTTTAAAAAAGAAGTTCAGCCTCATGTGCCTGATGCATGGATTGATGCCAGTAAGAAAGATTCGCAAGATCAGGAAGTAGGAATTGTTGGTTATGAAATTCCGTTTAACCGTTATTTTTATCAGTATCAGCCGCCTAGGGATTTGGTGGAGATTGATGCGGATTTGGATGCGGTGTCTGCTGAGATTATGAATCTACTGCAAGAGGTGCATTCATAGTGTCTGAGAAATATGTGGCTTATCCTGCCTATAAAGAGTCAGGAAGTGAATGGTTAGGAACTATTCCAACTGATTGGGACTCTTGGAAATGGAAACACGCCTTGTCTGCTCCTATGTTGTATGGTGCTAATGAAGCTGCAGTGGACGACAATAGAGAAAACCCCCGTTATATACGCATAACTGATATGAATTCTGATGGTTCTCTTCGTGATGAGACATTTAAGTCTTTACCAGAAGAGATTGCCAAAGATTATCTTCTTTCTGATGGAGATATATTGGTTGCTAGAACTGGTGCTACGGTTGGTAAATCGTTTCTTTATAAAGATAAATTTGGACCTTGTTGTTTTGCTGGCTATCTAATTCGAGCAAGAGCTAATAAAAAAGTTGTCGACCCTAGGTTTATCTATTGGTACTTGCAATCTGACCTGTATTGGAAGTACATATCAGGCTCTCAGATACAGGCCACAATTCAAAACGTAAGTGCGGAGAAGTATGGGGATATGGATGTTGCTATTCCTAACTCTAGAGATGAATGGTTTTCAATAGCCAACTTCCTCGACCACGAAACCGCCAAAATCGACACCCTGATCGAAAAACAACAACAGCTGATCAAACTGCTAAAAGAAAAACGCCAAGCTGTGATTAGTCATGCTGTTACTAAAGGGCTTAATCCTGATGTGTCAATGAAAAATTCTGGTGTTGAGTGGTTGGGGGAAGTGCCGGAGCATTGGGGTGTCAGTAAGTTTGGGTATGTTTCTCAAGTTGTCCGTGGTGGTTCACCAAGACCTGCCGGTGATCCAACTTTATTTAATGGAGATTATTCTCCTTGGGTAACTGTGGCAGAAATCACAAAAGATGATGAGATCTATTTAACTGAGACAGAAATTTTTCTGACAAAGAAAGGTAGTGAGCAATGCCGGGTATTTAAATCTGGCACGTTGTTGTTGTCAAATAGCGGAGCAACATTAGGCGTGCCTGCAATATTAAAAATTGACGCTAATGCAAACGATGGAGTGGTTGGTTTTGAGAATCTAAAACTAAACCACGAGTATGCTTACTATTACCTTTCAAGTCTCACTGATAATTTACGAGAAAGGATAAATCAGGGATCTGGTCAGCCAAATTTAAATACTGATATAGTTAAAGCTATATCAATTCCCCTGCCTCCGGGAACTGAAATTGAGGTAATCGTAAACTCGATTAGAACAACTCGTGAACATTACAAAAAATTAGAGCGGAAAGCTGTTGATGGCATTGAGTTGCTACAAGAACGCCGCACAGCATTAATTTCAGCAGCCGTTACCGGACAAATTGATGTAAGAAACTGGAAGCCTACTAAATAATGACAAGCGTTCACCCAACAAAAATTAATATTTTTGGAGCATGCCATGGTTCTCAATACCATGCTTGTATTGGACGCAACTCTTATCAAGATTTTCAGGCATTTTCAGAAGGATACTTTTTATCTGCTTTGGCAAACTTAAAACGCTTAATTGAACAAAATGATTCTTTCGTTGAACATGATGCGTTAATTAACCCAATATTATATTCAGCGAGGCACGGAATAGAACTTGCCCTTAAATATATACTACAAAAGCTAAATGAATGTGACTTAGAAGTCGATGCTGCTCAAATTCACCAGATTATTAAACTCTGGGAAGAGTTTGAGAAAGTCAGTGTTTATGACAGGAGACTTCAAGAATACCTTCACAGACTCGAACCGCTGATTAAACAAATGGATGAAGCTGACCCTGAAGGACAAGATTTTCGATACCCTATGGATAGAGAAGGAAAACCCACCCAAGAAGGAAAAACAATAGTAGACATAATCAATGCTAGAACAGTTATAGAATATCTATCAAAAGAACTAGAACAGCTTTGTTATTTAACTAATAAAATTACAAGTGAAAGAAATCTGGAGGCTTTTACTCAAGGTCAAGGTAAGACAGAGCTTAATAGAGAAGAGCTGAAGCAACTGAGTATCGAATTACCCAACCTTGATTGCTGGAAAAGCAGCAGCGAATTTAATAGTGTAAAAGAAAAGTGGAAGAGGGATTTCGAATTGAGTAATAACGGTTTCTCTCGTGCGATTAATTTCATTAAATTACATCGCGAATTTTCAGGAAATATCGGTAATTATCATCCCTTCCAGCAATTAACGGATGAAATTCTTAGAAAGATAATGGATGCAGCTTTAAAAGCTCAAGAAAAACACATAAAAGACGATGAAGAACTTAAATCAGGTAGGTCTTTGCATGAGCTAGCTAGATTAGAAGTTACACCAATAGAATGGAAGCTATATGAGGATTTATCTGAATATCTTACAAAGGATATCGTAATAGAAATAACGGCGCTGTTCGAGCTATCGAAAGCTAACTACTACAGTGAAGAGTACGAGTTCTTAATCAATGAAAGTGAAAAAGATTTTGAATCCAGTCGAGAAGACTCTGAGAAAGAGAAGGTAAGAGACTGTTTTCTCCATGTATTTGAAAAAGCAAACTTTATTCGGCAAATAGTCAAAAGCCTGAGGATAATCGGTAGGGTCGATCTTCATGAAATATACAAATCATATATTTACGAATCAGATGAGCCTGGGATTATTATTTCTGTTAATAGAATAATCGATGTATCAGATA
>JADGFG010000032.1 GCA_016743995.1 Kangiellaceae bacterium
CCGAATCCATCAATAAATTTAATGCAAAGCTCTGTTCAATATTTCGCGCTTCGATACCCCACACTTTGTGTGCTGAAGAAGTATAGTCAGTGGCAAGCTCGATAGTTGCAGAGTTTTTATCGATATGCCGTACTATGGCACAAAAGCCAGAGTTATCGTCTATTTTAATAAACTGGTTTGGTACCCATTTCTCAACCTCTGGCCCCTTAACTTTATAAAAAGTGCGTCCTTCTTCCTGCCATGACTTCATTTCTTTATCATGAGTTTGCCAGAAATCTTTTTTCAGGGATGACTGGCCACTAAATAAACTTTCGATATCATCCAGTACCTGGTCATTAAAATAATCTTCGGTATGAACGCCCAGAATTTTTGCTTTTATTCTAAGGTTGATATCTTTTGAGACCAGAGTTACCAGCTTCTCATTGTTGTCCTGTTGCAGGGCAAGCGCAATATTTACAATGGTATTATCAACTTTACTTGAAGTCAGGTTAATAGGAAAGTCATCACTGGTTACATCAGAGGTTTGAAAAAAAAGTAAACCGTCCGTTCTTTCTTCGGCAGGCAGATAAGGAGAGTTTCCAAGCGGAAGACCTTTTCTAATGTTGTCTTTACTGCCATTTTTCATCAATTCATCAAAATAGCGGCTGACTTGACGAGCATTTCTGGCAACCTCTGACAAGCCCTTTTTCCCATTGTCCAGCTCCTCAAGAACGACCATTGGTACGTAAACATTATGTTCGGCAAATCTGAAAATGGAAGTAGGGTCATGAAGTAAAACGTTGGTATCAAGAACGAAAAGGCGCGAACCAGAAAACTTTAGTCTAGGCATAAAATATCCCTTATAAGGTTGATGGCTGAACTTTTATAATTTTGTACCGGTTAAACATAGCCATTTAACCGGAGTTGATTGTTCTTTTTCCAGTATAGGTGGAATTTTGATAAATTTACAGGTTTTTAACTGTTTGTAAAACTTCTTCTACATGACCTTTCACTTTTACCTTTCGCCATTCATTGACAAGCGTATTTTTTTCATTGAACAAAAATGTACTTCTCTCAATACCAAGGTACTCTTTGCCGTAGAGTTTCTTTAGTTTGATAACATCAAAAGCTTTGCACATTACTTCGTCGGGATCAGATAATAATTCAAATGGAAAGGCCTGTTTTTCTTTAAATCGTTCATGGGACTTGATTGAATCGCGAGACACACCAAAAATAACGCAATTGCACTGTTCAAATTCTTCAAAACAATCTCTGAAATTTTGACCTTCTGTGGTACATCCGGGGGTACTATCTTTTGGGTAAAAAAAGATGACAATTTTTTTACCTTTAAGTTTGTTCAGCGAAACTGTTTGTTCGCTGGTGGCGTCTAACGTGAGATTGGGGATTTTATTACCAACATTCATAAACCGATTGCCTCTATAAAAATTACAGGTTCTTTCCTGTTTCTATTTGGAAAAAACCTGTGTATGGAATGAGCTATCTATCGCTAAACAATTTCGCCAACTTTAAGAATTTTGAGTGCATTGGTTCCTCCCAATATTCCCATATGATCGCCTTTTGTTAAAGCAACCAGATCACCTTCTTTTACCAGTTCACGTTTGAGCAGAACTTCAGCAGCTAATCGGTTGACATCGTTACGAGAGAGTACTGTAGGATCAAAACTGATTGCTTCAACTCCTCTGAATAACGCCATTTTACGCTTGGTCGCCTCAAGTCGAGTTAAAGCAAAGATAGGCATTCCGCTCCGGATACGAGACATTAATAACGGCGTAGACCCAGACTCAGTCAAACAGGCAATAGCCTTTAAACCTGGCAGGTGGTTAGCAACATACATTGTCGCCATAGCAACCGCTTCATCAATTTCATCCCACTGCAATTCTACACGATGTCCGGAAACTTGAGTTTTTCTTTCTTTTTCAGCCCCAATACAAACCCTGGACATGGCTTCAACAACACGAATAGGGTGATCACCCATAGCGGTTTCCGCTGATAACATCACGGCATCAGTTCCATCAAGAACCGCATTGGCAACGTCAAAGACTTCCGCCCTGGTTGGTATTGCGTTAGTAATCATCGATTCCATCATTTGAGTGGCAGTAATAACGGCTTTATCCAATGAGCGTGCTCTTTGAATAATCTTCTTCTGAACGCCTATCAATTCTGCATCGCCTATTTCAACGCCCAAATCACCCCGTGCTACCATGACTGCAGCTGAAGCTTTGATAATATCATCAAGTGTCTGTTCATTCTTGACGGTTTCAGCACGTTCAATTTTGGCAACAATTCCTGCTGACGAACCTGCTGCTCTGGTTAGTTTTTCAGCAAAGCGAATGTCTTCAGCGGTTCTGGGGAAGGAAACTGCAAGATAATCAACATTCATTTGTGCTGCTGTTTTGATATCTTCCATATCTTTTTTTGTTAAAGCAGCAGCTGATAAACCACCACCTTTCAGGTTAATTCCTTTATTGTTGGATATAAAACCACCAATAACAACCTTCGTGTGGACCTTATTACCACTGATTTTATCGATTTCTAACTCGATTCTTCCATCATCCAGCAACAAAATATCACCGACATTACAGTCTTTTGGCAGCTCTTTATAGTCGATCCCTACGCTGTGCTGGTCGCCGGAGTTCTGGTCCTGATCCGCGTCAAGTACAAAGCCATCACCAGGATTAATCGTCACTTTAGTTTCTTTAAATTTTGCAATTCTAATCTTGGGGCCTTGAAGATCGCCAAGTATAGCGATATTCAGGTCTAGTCTGGCCGCAACATTTCTAACCATTTTGGCGCGGTTAATATGCTCATCCGCTGTACCGTGAGAAAAGTTCATTCGTACGACATTAGCGCCAGCAATAAACAGCTTTTCCAGCGCTTCTTCGTTATCTGTAGCTGGGCCGAGCGTGGTTACAATTTTTGTTCTTCGTATCAAAATGGTCTCCGTTGACGATAGTGTTCTTTTATTTTAGTCAGATTTTAGCTCAATAGTGTCGTAATAGTGCGCTAAATGATGATTTGTTTGCCTTTATCTTCTCATATAATATGTCATCTAACTATGTTGAATGTCATCAAAAATCACTAGCTATATAAGATATAGTTATAGTCAATTTTTGAGCAATTAATTATTTTATCGTTATTACCTTGAAAAGCACCCCCTAAAGCCCAATAAAGTTAGCCATAGTAAATTCACAATCTGTAAATTTTATCAATCTGCAAATTTTATATAGGACCCTTTAAATGTCTGAGACTATCAATCGAGAAACTCATAGTTTTCAAACAGAAGTCAAGCAGCTGCTTAACTTAATGATTCATTCTTTATATAGTAATAAAGAGATTTTTCTAAGAGAGTTGGTATCTAACGCTGCCGATGCTGCTGATAAGCTTCGCTTTGAAGCGCTTAGTCATGATAATTATTTCGGTAATGACTCTGAGCTGAAAATTCGTATTACTACTGATAAAGAAGCCGGCACACTGACAATTGCTGACAATGGCATTGGTATGACAAAAGACGATGTTATGTCCAATCTTGGAACAATTGCTCGTTCTGGTACCGCTGAATTTATCGAAGCTTTATCAAAAGAACAAAAAGCAGACAGCAATCTGATTGGTCAGTTTGGGGTTGGCTTTTATTCTGCATTTATCGTTGCAGATGAAGTTGAAGTACGAACAAGACACGCAGGAGCATCTAGTGAGCAAGCCGTTAGTTGGCTTTCCAGAGGCGAAGGAGAGTTCAGTCTGGAAGACATCGATAAAGAATCCAGGGGGACAGAAATTATTCTGCACCTGAAAGATGATGAAAAAGAGTTTCTGGAGCCGTGGCGATTACGTTCGATTATCGGGAAGTATTCAGACCATATATCGCTACCCGTTGAAATGGAAAAGATGGATATGGAAGCTGCTGAAGAAAGTGCCGAGGACGATAAAAAAGAAGCGGATGAGGTTGTTGTCCCAGAATTTGAAATCGTCAATAAAGCAACAGCACTTTGGACTCGAAGTAAATCAGATATCAAAGAAGATGAATATAAAGAATTTTATAAGCATATATCACATGATTTTAATGAGCCATTAAGTTGGGCGCATAACAAAGTTGAAGGTAAACAGGAATATACCAGTCTTCTATATTTGCCTAAAAAAGCACCATTTGATTTATGGAATCGTGAAAAACCTCGTGGCGTAAAACTCTATGTACAACGCGTTTTTATCATGGACGACGCAGAGCAATTTCTACCTGTTTATTTAAGAATGGTACGTGGTGTTCTAGATTCTAATGATTTGCCATTAAATGTTTCCAGAGAAATTCTTCAAGATAGTGCAACAACACAAACTTTGCGTAATGCTTGCGTAAAACGCGCATTAAGTATGTTAGAAAAACTGGCTAAAAGTGAAAAAGAAGATTACCAGGGATTCTGGAACGAATTTGGTTCTGTACTAAAAGAAGGCCTTGCTGAAGATCATACAAACAAAGAAAAAGTAGCCAATTTATTACGCTTTGCATCAACCAATGGTGATAACGACGCACAGACAGTTTCATTAAAAGACTATGTTGAGCGTATGAAACCAGAACAAGACAAAATTTACTACCTTGTTGCAGATAACTATTTAACGGCAAAAAGCAGTCCGCACCTGGAAGTTTACCGTAAAAAAGGTGTTGAAGTCTTATTGTTAACTGACCGAGTTGATGAATGGGCAATGAGCCATTTGACTGAGTTTGATAGCAAAAAAATGCAAGCGATTACTCAGGGAGATCTTGATTTAGGAGGTCTTGAAAGCGAAGATGATAAAAAAGCTGTTGAAGAAGCAACTGAAAGTAACTCAGATTTAATCAAAAAGATTAAAGATTTTCTTGGTGAAAAAGTCTCTGATGTTAAAGTTTCGGCTCGACTGGATGAGTCTCCTGCCTGTGTTGTTTCAAACGATGGTGGTATGAGCATTCAAATGACTCGTATGATGAAAGCAGCAGGTCAATTTGCGCCTGAAGCAAAACCAGTGTTTGAAATTAATACTGAACATAAACTAGTCAAACAACTCGATTCTGATATGGCTCAAGCTGATTTTGAAGACTGGGTTGCTGTGTTATTTGATCAGGCAGTATTGTCTGATAGTGGTCAGCTGGAAGATCCCGCTTCATTTACTCAGCGTATGAATCGTTTGTTAACTCGATAACTCATAATTGACTGTTTTTTAGCTCGGTCATATAGAGTCATTGATTTATTGTGACTTTGAAGACAGCAAAGAGAATCTTTGCTGTCTTTTTTTTTGAATAAATTTGTGCTTTTTTTGTTGGATAATTATTGTAAATCTCACCTAAAACAAGGGGAGTCACAATTAGAGCTCTTTGGATTAAACTCACGTTAACATAGGGAGCTATAAATAATAAAATCGCGTTAATTATTGAAATGACAAATAGGTTGAAAAATTACAGGAAGCAATTGAGCGTCTTCTGTTTTTTCATCAGCTCGTTAGTTCCTTCCGCATTCATATTGTCTTTCCCATCATACTAATTCTTTGTAGGCTCTTCGCCAAAATCTATCGATTTCAGGCATAAAAAAAGGGCTGCAATCGCAGCCCTTAGAACTTAAACTCCAATTGTCAACTTACTGTTCAGGTGACATAGGGAATTCAGGAACACCAATTGGTCGGCTATCCTTAACTTCCAGTTTTCTTGAGGCAGAAAATGCGGCATTCGTTGAGCGGGGTGTCCATCCTGGAGAAGGAATTGCACCCGGTACAATATCAGCAGGTTCACCCGCATAGTTTACTCGTGAATTAGGCTCAGCTAAGAATTTACCGTCTGTAGAGTAATTTAATGAACGGAAGTAAATGTAGATGTTTTTCCAGTCATTATAATCACGCATGTTGCTTTGGGCATTATCATAGTTTAAGTCAAACGACGTTGTCGTGTTTTCAACACTTCCATTACAGTTGAAATCCTGACCACCTAATACGGATGCTTCGTTATAATTATTTTCGGAAATACTCACATGTGTACCATATGAATAATCCAGGTTAAAGGTTCTCCAGTCTTCAGTTAAACCACCTGGAATGTTACGTCGACTAGTTCCACGACCATATTTATTATCAAGTAACTGTCTACAGTTGGCATTTTTGTCTCGACGTACATTCGCAAGATGACGATCAGAAATCATTTCACTTTCATTCGAGTTTTTATTATGAGGTACACCACCTAACGCGTAGGAATAGTTCATAATACTGGTATAGTTTGGTTTGAAGTTAGGCTCATAGTTTGGATATTTATCTGGCCAGCCGCCATGGCTCAAACCTAAGATATGACCAAATTCGTGCATGATTAATGAAGCTTGAGAATTAATCAGGCGATTCTTCTCAGCCACGGTATCAATGCTAAAGTTCCAGTTATTTCTGCCTAATGATACATAAAAATATTGGTCGAAATAATCGGGTGCCTGACCTGATGAGCCTTGTCCACTTGCAGCCTGAGAGCTGGCAAACAATGCATAATAGAACAAACGAGCGCGTTCTGGTCTGTTATCAAAATAGACGGGCATATAGCTAAATACACCTGGGTATGAATCATTATTTTTCATGCCAGGAACATCATGATTACCATCATACTGATTTCTCCAGTCTGATAGTGCTATCCAGGGTTCATATCGAACGGCTTCACCACCACCCAGGTTATAGTTTTGAGGGCCCTGACCATATAAGCTACCAGAATCAAAATGGATATTGTAGCCATGCTCTGCAAAGATTTGTTTCACTTTATCAAAAGCTTCTCTGCGTGGTTCTGTAGCCAGATCATTTGAGCTTTCTTTACTCATATAATCGACTTCCATAAAGATGTCTGGCATGTTTTTACGTGCACCCCACTCATAAACGGGCATACCGAAGAAGGTTTTACCTGGCTCTTCAGCACAATCTGGAATACCATCTTTGTCGTTGTCAATATTAACATCAGCACATGATGGTTGTACCGGATGGGCTACCACTGGCACGCTAATAGGCCAGCTTAATGTTTTACGACTGACACGGCCATTACTGGTTATTTCAAATTGAATTTGCTCAACATTATCCTGGCGATTATCTAAATGAGTATATTCATATTTAAAGCCTAAATAGTTTGGCGGATCTTCTCTACCTTTTGTGGCGATACCGTATTTACCGGTACAGGTAATTTTCATACTGTAATTACTGCCAAGGTTAGTCACTCTGATGTAATCACTAAATGTCGCCTTAGTGAATGTATCACTCTCTCTCAGTTTGTTAATAGTAACTCCGCCAGCTACATCTGGTAAATTACAGGAAGGAGTTGTTGGTTTATCTTCAACAACGATCTCTTGCGGTGCTGTTTCAGCGCTATAGGTGTTATTACAAACAGCAGCAACTTTCACCTGGTAAGTACCTGCTGATAAATTACTGAAAGTCTTAGATAACTCGGGCTGATTACCAATGTTTTGCCACTGACCGGCAGTCGCTAATTGAACCTGGTATTCTTTTGCACCTGAAACTGCGCTCCAGCTTGCATCAAAGCTGCTGCTTGTTAAGTTAGATAAACGCAAATTAGCAGGCGTATTCAGATGGCCAGGACAGCTACTGTTTAATAAATCAACGGTTAGTGAACGACTGGTACTGGTAGTACCACACTTGGCAACAGCAACGATGCGTACCTCATGACGTGATGATGAAGACAAACCAGTGAAGTCATAGGTAGTCGTCGTTGTTGTTGTAACTGTTGTCCAGCTACCGTTAACCAGGCGCTGCACAAGATAGTGTTCTGCTTCATTCACTCTGTTCCAGTTTAACGTGAAACCCGTTGAAGTGATGTTCGATGAAGCAAGGCCCGTCGCTTGAGGAATCTGTGGTGGGCAAGGGTCGGTCTGGTTTAAATTAACTTCTAGCCAGTTACTTTCGCTAGTCACACTTCCATTACAAGCTAATGCAACAATACGAACATATTGTGTTGATCTAGGCTCTAAATTAGTTATGTTAAAAGATAACTCACGTGTTGTACCTGCTTCAGCCCAGTGGCCTTTCCATATTTCAACACGGTATTGTTCGGCATTAGCAACACCTGACCAATTGATAGTGAAGGCATCTGATGTGATACCGCTTGCCACTAGACCGGTTGCTCTATCCAGCGAACCAGGACAGCTTTGTCCTTGAATATCAACAGCAAGAGGGTTACTGAAATTGCTGGTTCCACAGCTATTAGTTGCATTAACTCTCACCTGATGCGTACCAGTACTCAGGCCTGTCAGGTCATGAGAATTCGTTGTGCTAGAACCATTATTTTGCCATCCAGAGGCGCCATGTAATTGCACCTGATAACTGTTGGCATTCGATACAATACCCCAGTTTGCTGTAAAGCCACTCGATGTAATATTTGAGCTAAATAATTGCTGAGGTACTTGAGGGATAGTACATTGACCCTCACCAGTAACTTCTACCGGAAACCATTCACTTTGCTGACTTTGGTCACCACAGCTATTATGTGCGGTTACCGCAAAATAATAATAGTCAGCAGGCAAATTGGTAAAAGTAGCTTGAGGTATAGTAGAGCTTACTCTTTTGTATGCACCGCTGACGTAGCTAATTAATTTGTATTCACTGGCACCTGGGACAGGATCCCACTTCATTGTTACTGCTGTGCCTGTGTTTTCAACAACCGACAAATTAACAGGCTGAGTTAATGCGGCACAGGTGGCCGCATAGGCCTGAGTAATGCCCCCTGAACAGATTAAAGTTATAGCTAATAAGGCAAGCTTTAAATAAGCCTTATTAGCGGGTCTCTTAACATTTTTATGCATGATGCATAATCCTCTTAGGTTAATTAAATAATAATATGGCAATAATTTAATGGTGATGTAAGGAGATGCAACTGAAATTAATGAATCTAATTCTTTGTCGCTATCACGGTAATATTGGAAAAAAACATATTGGTTAAAAATGTGTTGGTAAAAAACGCGAACCTGTAGCGCTTTGGACTAATCAGCATGCTGATCAAACTGAAATGATATTTTCAACAAAATCAAAGAAAATAAAAAGGGAATTATTAACAATTAAAACGGAAATTATTAACAAGTAAAAAATGACACTGTTAACAAAATAAGAATATTACAAAAGACAGATAATAATAAATGAGAAGTACGCCCTTAAAATAATTTTATATCTAGTAAGCTGGAAATGTTTTTGGTTTTAATGATGATGTTTTTTTTGAAATGAACTGCATTTTATACCAAGATCGCTTCCATCAATCGATATAAAAACAAATCTCCATTTGAAATATATTTAAAGTAATTCTACTTTAAGTGTGCTGAAAGTCTTCCGAATCTTTAATGAGGATAAAGGTTTTCAAAAGTATTGCTTTGTGCATTGACATTGCGGAGTATTTGTCAGGGAGCCAATAAAATCTCTTTTCGGGATTGTTTTTGTATGCTTTTTTATACTTGAGTTGTTTTATAAATATTATATATAGAAAACAGAATGACAGTGACTGGTTGTAAGTGCAGATAAGAAAATGCGCCCGGCTCTCAAAGGTTTTCGACAATCAAGATGGGTAAATTGAAACGTTTTAAATAAAATAGAGCGACACCGGAATTGTCGCTCTATACATTATAATGTTAACGACTATAGCTGTTATAGATTCCTGTAGTTCTGTTTATGCCTAAACCAGAAAATACTTTAACATTGGTGCCTTCAATGTATATTGCACCAGGGATATTCTCAGATGCCATCAGACTATCTATTTTTGTATTACTGATATCCAGTATTGCCTAATTTGGAAATTTGCTAATGCTAAGAGAGCTTAAGTCATTACTCTTGGCATCTATTCTTCTTAGTGCAGGTAGATTGCCTGTCACGCCTGAAAATTAATTATTAATAATGACCAACTCTTCTAATGCATAGTGACCCCCAATACATAAGTACCCAGAAACATGATTGTGAAAGAAATCTTGTCAGCATATCACCTGTAGAAGTGAAACTGGTCGACATGCTTATGCCAACGATTGAGCATGAGTTTTTGATATTGAACAGGGTTAGCTAGATTACAATTACTTACAGATAATGACGATTAATGTGTTTTTTATCATAGGTTAATGTGCAGTAAGATAATATTTTTTAGAACCTTATTTGTGTAGGTGTTTTGATTGGTAAGCGAGCATGAAATAGCAGAGAAAAATATCAAAACTGTGAATTCTTTAGTTGTTTATGTTGCTTAATGAGAAGAGGGGGTGTTTAACAGGTTAAACGGCATGTTAATCTTGCTTTGCGCTATGAAATCACCTGAAAAGTAGAAGATGGATCTATTTGATTTATTATCTTTTATAAATATTTCAATGGCTTCGTAGCAATAAGTTGTTTTTTATTTAACCTTTTATTTTGGTTTATAGTGCTTAACCGGTAGTTGTTAAATTTAAGTAGTACGTAGATTAAGCTATTGGATAAAAAAGTACTTAACCAGATATGAAATTTAATAGAGAGAATATGATGAAAAAATCAGCTAATTATTTTTTATTTGCATATGGTTTGTTTTGTTCAAGCGTTATGGCTGGAGCCCTTAAGAATGAACAAAGAAATATTTATATCCCAACAACTATTTCCATTGAAGCGCAGCAGACGTTAAGCGAAATCATTAAAACTCAACAGTATAATTTACGCGCACCTGCTCCAGATAATATTGATGCATGGCATCAACTACATTTTGTCAATGAGCAGGTGATGAAAGATGTAAACGATAAAGTTGTTGCACACACGGGAGTCAGGATTAATGAGGAACAGTTGGGTAGTGTACCTGTATTGGATATTCGCCCACCAAACTGGAAAAATAACGGGAAGGTTCTGCTTTATACTCACGGTGGTGCACATACATTATATAGTGCTCGCTCTACATTAATCAGTTCTGCAAATATGAGTGTTGCAACTGGTTTACGGGTAATTTCAATTGACTATATGACTGCACCAATTGCGAACTGGCATCAAATGCAGGCCCAGGTTATGTCGGTATTTAAGGCATTACTAAAAAGCGATTATTCAATGGATGATATTGCCATCTATGGTGACTCATCTGGTGCGGGACTTGCTATTTCTAGCGTACTTAATTTACGGGATAACGGAATGGGGATGCCTGCCGCTGTGGTATTGTGGTCTCCATGGGTTGACATCAGTGATACTGGTGATACTGCAACCACTTTAAAAAGTGATGACCCGATATTGAGTTATGATAATTTATTGCATAATAGTGCAAAGGCTTATGCGGCAGGAATCGAACTAACTGATCCTCGGGTTTCTCCTTTATACGCAGATTTTACAAAAGGTTTTCCACCCTCAATGATTCAAGTGGGAACCAAAGAAATGCTATTGAGTGGTTCAGTACGTTTGTATCAAAGGCTGGAAGCATCTGGCCAAAAAACAAAACTGGATGTTTATGAAGGTATGTGGCACCTTTTTCAGGTTAATCCAATACCAGAAGCCGGAGTAGCTCTTGGAAAATCAGCAGCGTTTATTAATCAAAATTTGAAAGATTAATTAAGACTGTTTGTTGATGTGATTTTCTGGTGATATTTAACCTGAAATCATCATGCAGAGTAAAAATCGGACAGAGAAGCCTTTATTGCTCACCGTATAAAAAATATTCTTTACTAGGAAATATCAGTGTTGTATCGCAGTGTTTTGTGGTATTTCCTCTTTTTCGCGTTAATGCTATTTTCTGGTAACAATCAGTTATTCGTGTAAAATAGCTGGCGTTACTCAGTTGTCTGGTAGCTTGCATGAAAAATTTGCTAAGTCTGGCTTTTCAACTGAGATTCTGTTTTTACAATCAGAGATGCTTTATCTTGTCAATTATAATACTAAAAGGATTAATCAATGAAATGTAAAGTTTTTGCTGGCCTGGCACTGTCTTCAATATCATTTTTATCCAACGCCGATACTGTTAATTCCGTTAACGGAATTAACATACAGTTGAATTCTCAAGCTTATAGTGGTGCGCCCATCAATGTTGCGCTTCCTCTTTGTCTGGAAAAAGACTCGCGCTCAACTATACCATTAACATCTCTTGCAGCTACTTTACCATTAAATTCGGGAGGGATGAATAATCCTTCACCATTACCTGGAGTACAAATTACAACGTGTCATGTTAATACTAATGGCCAGAAATTTTCCTATATTAATGAGCAAATTGTATCATCAGAAGGAAAATGCCTAACCCGTTTGCCGGGTTCCGTACATGTTTTAGAAAAAATCAGAGAAGAGTATGTTTGTAGCGGTTTTGATCAATCGAAAGCTCCGACAGGAGTTAAGTATGGACATAGCTGGGAGAAATTATTAAGTACCAATATTGCTTTACAAACCTGTAGCAGCGGAAGTGAAAATCAACATTGGATTATGGATATTGCCAACGGTACATTTCAACTGAAGGAGCCATCAGGTAGCTGTTTATCTGTTTCGGGAAGGGCTATCAAAAATCCAGGTACAATCCATTCTTATAATTGGGTATGTCCACGTGGACTCAGGTGGGGTGGTCTGAGCAGGGATGTTAACCAGGATAATTTCTCTTTATCAGTGGAGTCCTGTGACAGTCCAAAAACAAAATTTGATTTTGGTTCACAGTCTGTCATGATTATTGAAAAGGTATTGCCCATAATAATACCAATGTAACGGCCAGGCGGTGATTGGGTCAAGATAACCACTTTAATTATGAACCAACTGAATATATACTATGCAGCTTAGATTTAAGTTAGCCTTGGTTATCTTATGAGGGGCTATATTGAGAATTACTAATAAGGAGATATATTTTGAAGTTTAATACAATCATTAAAGCTATTACTTTCAGTTTTATTGCTATAAGTGGCTCTGTAATTGCGGACACTATCACCGGCAAAGTCACTTGGTTGGAAGTTCCGACTAATACTGATGTCAATACTGTCTATTTCAGATTAGACCCCATGCCTGCCAATGTAACCAGCAGTTTTTACCTGAGAAACGGTACAGGAACAAGTGCCGGTTGCACTGAAATGGGAAGCGAAAAATCAACTGATCGCGCGTACTCGTATGTTACTCACGGCAAAGGCATCACAAAAAACCGTCACGATTACTTACTGTGCAGACACTAATGGTTATGCTCTGGTCAACCGATCTGTCAGACTAAATTAATGCCACGTTAATCATAGAGTTTAAACCGAACTAAAAATTAGTTCGGTTGTGTGATAATAGTAAAGTTACTTTGGTTTTTTTCGGTAATGCTTAAAATATCAGGTTCCATTAAAGGGCGAGATAAGGAATTATGTAATCTCTAGCTCGTCAGGAAAATCTAGTGGACTGTCATTCTGGTACAGAAAATCAATAGGTTAGCACTAATTTTTCTGAACCGGGTGATTGCCTGCTGTTTTTTATTGATGAAGCAATCAGATTCTCCAAAATATCACCCGAAAGGAAGTTCACAATGTATTTTAATATCAAGAAAAATCTAAAAGCACTTTTTGTATTTGTTTCTATATTGAGTTTGCCTTGCGTCGCAGCGCTCAAAGAAATGACTTCGCAAGAAAACGTATATGGCGAGCTGCTGCTTTCTAACGACTCTACATCTGTAAAACTTGGCGCGAGCGTGTTGTATAGTGAAAGTATAAATCATCCTGTTTTAATGAGTGTTGTTTCTCATCTGTTAACCGAGGGTCTTAATAAGAGTATAGACTTACATGAGGATACTCTTGCGTGGTTAATTAAAGCATTGGGTCGATCAAATAATTGTGGTTATCGTGAAAAGTTATCGCTTATCAATACACAGAGCAGTAAGATAAAAAAATATATCAGGAAATCGATAAAAAGTTTAAAAAAATGTGATTCTAAGACGGTTCTTGTTGATGAACAACAGGGTCGCATCGGGTTAACGAAAACTATCAAAGAAAGTAAAACTGCAAGCCATAAAAACCGTGATATAAAAGCGTTTTATTTGTTGAAAACTGGGGATTCTTTAGCCGAAGTACTAAATAGTATTCAACAGCCAGACCTTGTAAAAGTTGGCTTGCAGCGTAAGAGAAATCGATGGCTTGTTTTTGTTGTCGTAAACGATATGCGACTTGATCTAATTTATAATCAAGCTGGGAGACTACGGTTTAACAAAGTTAAGAGTGATTTCTGGAAGCTGGAATATATTGATCCGATAATTGATGATAGCAAAGACTTGCTGGTTGATTTTAAGAAAATTTACCTGATTAAGGACATTGCTTCAAAAAGACTGATGGTGCAAAAGATTTATAAAGAAAAAACAGGAGAACAAGTGCATATAGACGTGCTTGCTGATTACCTCTGGCGGAACATGCAGACCGATGAAAGCGTACATATTGATACGTTGTCCTGGATAGTACGGGTTTTGAATGATAGAGATTCCAAGCGGTATAACGCAATGCTTCTGAAAATTAGCCATGATGCGCACTCGAGAAAGCTTAAGCGTTATGCTAAGAAACACTCTGATAAAAAGCTAAAGGATGTTGATGGTTATTATAAGCCGATGACGAAGAATGATTCAAAATGAGATATGTTTTAACTGTTGGTTGATATTATTGTATGGATATAGCTATGTTGTTTCTTAGCGGTATGAGGCTTATCAGAATTTATCGAAATTTAATGGAAAGGAAAGGCATTATAGAAATGGCAGAAACAACAGAAAAGAGAGGTGTGAGCGCTATTTTAACTAAATGAATAGTCGTTTAACTTTAAAATGAAAAGTGACAAAAATAAAAACCTGTCGATATTAGTTGAATTAATTCAGTTTATCCGGCCTTATAAAACACGTGTTGTAGCAGCCATTATTGCACTAGTTTTTACTGCGTCAGTGATGTTGTTGGTTGGTCAGGGGGTCAGGATGCTCATCGATCAGGGGTTCGCTCAACAATCACTGGCGCAGCTGGAAAACGCGGTGCTGTTTATACTGGCGGTAACTGTGTTTCTTGCCGCAGGAACTTTTATGCGGTTTTATCTGGTTTCATGGATCGGAGAGCGGGTTAGTGCTGATATTAGGCTGGCTGTTTTTAATCATGTTATCACGTTACATCCCAGCTATTTTGAAACGAATGGCAGTGGTGACATTATGTCACGTATTACGACTGATACTACATTATTGCAAAGCATTATTGGTTCGTCATTTTCAATGGCACTGCGCAGTGCATTAATGCTGATTGGTGCTTTGGCGATGCTTTTTGCAACCAACGTAAAGCTCACGCTGGTTGTGCTGGGAGTCGTGCCATTTATTCTTTTGCCTGTTTTGTTTTATGGTCGTCGGGTAAGAAAACTGTCAAGAAAAAGTCAGGACTCTATGGCTGATGTTGGTAGTTATGCTGGTGAAGCGATTGAACATATAAAAACAGTACAAAGTTACACCAGAGAACAGGAAGAGAGTATTGCTTTTTCTGCTGAAGTTGAAAAGTCATTTAATATTGGACGTCGTCGAATTCAACAACGAGCGGCTTTGATCGCCGGGGTGATTGTGATTGTGTTCGGTGCAATTGCGGGTATGTTATGGGTTGGTGGTAGTGATGTGATTTCTGGAAAAATGACCGGCGGAGATCTGGGGGCGTTTGTTTTTTATGCCATTCTGGTTGCTTCATCACTGGCGACAATCTCTGAGGTGTTAGGTGAATTACAACGAGCGGCAGGCGCAACGGAAAGATTAATTGATATTTTAAACGTTGAGAGCCATATATTGCCACCAGTGATTAATCCAGTACCAGCAACTCAGCTAACTGCAAAAATAACATTTAATAATGTTTCTTTTTACTATCCTTCAAGACCCGGTCAGGCAGCCACCAGCAGACTTAATCTGGAGGTAGCGCAGGGTAAAGTACTAGCATTAGTCGGGCCATCTGGTGCAGGAAAAACGACGATATTCGAGTTATTACAACGTTTTTATGACCCACAATCAGGTTGCATTACATTAGGCGATACAGATATTCGTCAGCTAGACCCAAAAGACTTACGTCAACAAATGGCACTGGTACCACAACAACCTGCGTTGTTTAGTAGCGATGTTTATCATAATATTCGCTATGGTAAACCTGATGCGACTAATGACGAGGTGATTGAGGCCGCGAAAAAGGCTCATGCTCATGAATTTATTCTGAACTTACCCAATGGTTATGATAGTTTCCTGGGGGAACGTGGTGTCAGATTATCGGGCGGTCAACGGCAGAGAATAGCAATAGCGCGTGCTATCCTGAAAGATCCGCATATTTTGTTGTTAGATGAAGCGACCAGTGCCTTAGATAGTGAAAGTGAGCATCATGTTCAACAGGCGTTACAAGAATTAATGCGGGGTCGTACGACGATAATTATTGCGCATCGGCTATCAACAATTCAACATGCTGATGAAATAGCCGTACTGGAAAATGGTCATCTGGTAGACAGGGGAAGTCATCAATCATTATTGTCCAGTTGTGAACTCTATCAGCGTTTAGTGGCGCTACAATTTACACACTTACCAGGTAATGCTGATTAATATTTCCAATCTCTGACAAATAACAACAAACACGGAGCTATCAATGAATTTAGCAGCAATGAAAACCTGTACAGGCATGCTTTTTTTCCTTTTTCTGATGCTAAATGCAAAATTTGTTTTTTCGGAAAGCAGTCAGTTTGAAATTAAAAAAGTGTCCTATAAAAATATTGTAGCCAATCTTTATTTGCCTGTTGGAGGTGAAAAGGTTCCCGCTATTATTGCGATAGGTGGTTCCGGTGGCCGAATGAGTCACGACAAAGGGGAGTGGCTGGCACCACAAGGATTTGCTGTCTTAACACTGGCTTATTTTAAGCATAATGGTCTGCCTGAGACTTTAGACGCCATTCCCATAGAATATGCAATTAGCGCTATTGACTATTTAGAAACTGTTTCAGCAGTTGATTCAAAAAGAATTGGCGTGATAGGTGCTTCCAGAGGCTCGGAGCTGGCCTTTATTCTCGCTTCTCATGACAAACGTATAAAATCAGTGGTTGCAACGACTCCGACCAAAGTTGCATGGCATGGCGAAACCAGTCGTTATGCCTGGAAATATAAGGAGAAAAATATAGCCTCACTCACTTTTTGTAAAGATTGTAAAACGTCATTTTTGCAGCGTTGTAAAGAAGCGCTGGGGCAGATAAAAAACGTTAAAGCGGCACATATCTCTTTTGAGAAAATAAAGGCTGCAATTCTATTAGTATCTGCTGAAGCGGACCATATCTGGCCTTCTTATCAAATGTCCTTAGATATTGTACATTATCTTCATGAAAGAAATTTTAAGTTTTTAGTGAATCATGTGTCTTATTCGACGAATCATTTTTTTAACAGAAAGTCTTTAGAAAAAATGAGACCTCTAATCATTAATCACTTTAAAGCAACATTATAATTGAAAGCGTATTGAATGTAGCCAGTGAAATTACCAGGGTGAGTATGGGTATCGTGAAAGATTAGTAAAGCATTACGAAACAAAACGATTTTGTTCTGTTTCCTTTAAATCCTCAAAGCAAGTTCGAGATTGAAAAGTGTTTTTTAGTCAGGATAAAACTCAGTAACGGCAGACTACATAAAATAAGTTTTCTCGATGTTTTTTACGCTCATTGGCTTTTCAAATAAATAGCCTTGTGCTTTAGTTAAATGATTTCTGGCGATAAGCTCCTGTTGAAAGGGGTGTTCTATTCCCTCTGCCACAATATCAAGTTCCAGATTTTTTATGAGTGTTATCATCGCATTTAGCAATTTGACAGGTCCTTTTGCTTCAGGGGTGGGTGGCATAATGCTTTTGTCGAGCTTAACGGTGTTAATGGGTAACAGTAAAAGATGAGATATTGATGAGTAACCCGTCCCAAAGTCATCTAGTGCCAGTCGGCAACCCAGTTTTTTTATACCCTGAATACGGCTAAGCGTTGATTCGTTAACTTTTAGCAGCGCTGTCTCAGTAATTTCGAGCTCAATGTCTGGTGGAGAAATGTCAAAGTCCTGAATATGCTTTTTTAATGAAATGAGTAAATTATCTGAATTAAGCTGAACTGGTGAAAGGTTGATGGCCATCGTTAATTTCATGTTTGTTTTGCTTTGCCATTTTTTAAGCTGTTCAATGGCATTTAACAAAACCCATTGGCCAAGTTCGACAATTAAATCAGATTGTTCGGCAATGGGAATAAATTCATCTGGTGAAATTATCTCCCCTGATTCTGAAGTCAATCGTAACAGCGCTTCAAATCCGTGCAGTTCATTGGTAGCCGGGTTAACAATCGGCTGATAAACAAGGTGTAGTCGATTTAGCTCAATGGCTGAATTTAGAATACTTTCCACTTCGTAGCGTCTGACAAATTCTACCTGCATATCCTTATAAAAAAAACAGGCATGAGAACCTTTCTGAGTTTTTGCACGATACATGGCAATGTCGCCGCATTTGATTAACTCTTTGCTATCCAGAGAGTTATCTGGATGAATAGCCATTCCTACGCTGATATCTACGGTAAATTGTGTCAATCCAGCAGAAAGCGGTTTTTCAAGGCTTGTCATAATTCTTTTTGCTATATTGCCGAGTTGATAACTGCTTTTAAGGTTAGTGATCATTATTGAAAATTCATCACCGCCAAGGCGAGAGAATAATTCGTCTTCACGCAAACAGCTTTTTACTCGTTGAGCAAATTGGTATAAAACCACGTCTCCAACATCATGACCGTGAATGTCATTAATACATTTGAAGTCGTCGATATCAAAGAGTAGTAAGCCCAGTTTGAACTCGTCTCTGGCATTATTAGTAATAGCAACTTGAAGACTTTCCTCAAAAACAAATCGGTTGGCTAACCCGGTCAGACTGTCTTTTTCTGCCAGGTCTTTAGATCTCAGGTAGCTTTCACGTAATTCTTTTTCCAGTTTGAACCGTGTTTGTGCGTGTAGTATTGCATTGTGAATTCTACGTGTCGTAATCTCTGATTTGGGAATAAAATCTTGTGCACCGGCCTCCAGACTGGCTGTGGCCAGCTTTTCATCTTCTGCAGAGCTCATCATCACAATCGCAGTGCCATAGTCTCGGGTATGGGTTTTTAATTCCAGAATCATTTCAATGCCATCTCTCTGAGGCATTCGGTAGTCCAGTAGTACAACATCAAAATTATCGCTATCGTAGAGAATCAACCCCTCATCGACGCTGCTGGATTCAGTGATAATAAACGGTTGTTCAGACTTTCCCAGGTGTCTTTTTACCATTTCTCTATCAACAATGTCATCGTCAACAATTAACACTTTGATATTTTTAAACGGCTCTTCAGTAGTCACTTTATGTACCTTTTAATTTTGAATATTCCAGCATATTTCAATAGAGGTATTACGTAATCCGTCAGAAATTATTTTTACTTTTCCATCAAACTGTTCTGCTGCTTTTTTTATGATACAAAGACCCAGTCCGCTACCTTCAGTTTCATCTCTGGGCTTCAGGGTATTGAACATTTCGTAGACTTTTTCCTGCATGCCTGGGGGAATGCCCGGACCATCATCAGTGACGCTAATAATATGCTCGTTTGTTGACTTACGATAATTTACCGTTATTTCTCCAGTTGTTTTATCATGATGCTTGATTGCATTGCTGAATAGATTTCTAAAAATCAGTTCTAATGGTATACGAGGCAAAATTAGTGAAACATCGCAATTTATTATCTTTAACCGGTAATTATCTGAGGTAGAGTTGAACTCAAATGTCCTTTTAATGATGGCTTGTAAGTCAAGCTTTTCTGTATTGTACTGATCGCGACTGATACGAGAAAAAACTAACAGGTCAGCAAGTAAGTTTTCCATTCTCCTGATTCGTTCTTTAAGCAGGTTTAAGTGTCGTTTGGAGTCCTCGGGTAAGATATTACCGCAATCTTCTTCGATCCAGCTGGCGAGTTGGAATATAGACTGTAGTGGAGATTTAAGATCGTGTGAAGCGACAAAGGCGTATTGGTCGAGTTCCTTATTCGAACGTTCAAGATCTACGATTGTTTTTTCAAGTGTTTTATTGGTAATGATGAGTTTCTTCTGATTTTCTTTAAGTTCTTTTGTTCTTTTATTTACCTGCTTATCGAGTTGATAAGAACGACCAGACATCGCTAAAATGAAAGTGTTAAACATAATAGAAAAGAATAATCCGGTAATCAGTGTTGTTATTACCTGTGACGAGTGATGGCGGGTTAAAAATGATTCTGATGACCTGAACCTGACAGACCATTGACGTTCACCAATAATTAAGGCTTTATTCGACTCAAATACCTGGAAATATTTGCCTTTGTAAAAAGGGACGCCAAAGAGGTGGATACTTTTTCCTTTTTCACTTTCGTCGTAAATATTGGTGATTAGTTTATTATTATTTTTATTTGATAAGGTCAGTTCTACGATGTCTCCAACTCGAAAAACACCCACAGCATATCCTGCCAGGTTTTTTCTTCTTTCTATGGTTGTTGTGCTGGCTATTTTATATACGGGATAAAAAAGCAAAAAACCAGCCTGTCTTTCGGTTTCCTGAACAAGTGTTATTCTGGATGTGGCAACTGGCTTTCCGGTGTCTCTTGCCTGATTCATTGCTTTTAATCGTTCATGGTTTGAGCTGACATCAAAGCCAAAGGCTTTAAGATTTTTTTTCATTGGCTCTATATAATTAACAACAATATAGCTAGGACGTTGGTAGGCTGGAGTCAGTTTGCCATGCTTGTCACGTTGAGATATTTTAAAGTTGGTAAAACCTTCTTTTCGGATTGCTTCTTCAAATGGCTTGCGTTGTTTTTCATAAACTAAAGGATTCCAGCTGACTCCGTGTATTCCTGGTTTCTCGCTGAGTATTTTCTCTACAAATGTTTTAAACTGACTTCGAGTAATTTCTGGAGCGCTGGTAAGAAGACGCTCAATTGAGGTAATTGCATCAATATAATAAGTAAAGCTGGTTTTTAGTTTTTCGTAGGTCTCGCTACTGGCTTCTTTAAACTCAAAATGAAGCCTCTCATTTTCCCATTTAAGTACTAACGTAAATATAACGGCAGTGACTAATAACATGCAAAGTAAAGCGGGGGCTACGGAAAGTCTGCGACTTTTCCAGAGTCTTCCTGGAGAAGCGTAAAAAATAAGCATTAATGGAGAGATGACTAATGCAGCAATAGAGTCATTGATCCACCAGAAAAGCCAGTTGATACCAAACTCAGACTGGTTGATAAGGTTTGTAATGAGAAAACTTGTGGTTCCCAACGTAGCACCAATTAAACAGGCTATCGGCCCTATTAATACGATAAAGTAGAATATTTCTTTTTCATTGGTTAATTCTGGTTGATGACCTATGAAATGACGAACAAGCCATACGCCTACAATTGACTGAAGCGTTACACCTGTTGCCGTAAATGTTGAGGTAAATATCGTCGTTAAATTTGAAACCTCAATTTGATTGCCAGTCCATAAACCCAGACCAAAAGCACCTAATAGAATTCCCGGAGCGAGTTTATAACCCCATAATAAAATTGACGCCGCTGCAATTCCTGCGACTGGGGATAATCCGGTTATATGGAAGTGTGATGAGGTTAGCCACAATGCCGCTTTGCCAATTAAAAGATAGCTTGCTGACAAAATCAGGTTTTGTTTTATTGTTCGTCGAAGATCTGCCGTTTTCATCTTTATTATTGTAGGACATAAAGTCGTTTTGAGTGATGGTTTATTACTGATTCGTAACTCACATGGAGATGTCGTTTTGGAAGAGAGGTATTACTGTTCATAAATTTTCCACACCGAAAGGAGCGGAGAATTTATGAACTCATTAGATTAGCAATAACCCGTGTCAATGGAAGTATTAGAGGTATTCTCTGGATTAATTTATAATCAGTTAAAGCCCCATGGCAACGCCATCTCTACGCGGATCTGCAGCACCTTGCAATCTTATTTTTTTTTTTTTTTTTTTGCGATCTGGTTCAATGACTTTTACTGCCGCAAGTCCACTGCGTAGCGAACTAGTTCTGAGACAAGGGTGCCCGAGCAAATTCAATTCTGTTTTCAGCTGTGCAATGGCTGTCCCTTTTTCTAACTCAGATCGAGCACCGGTTATACCAGAGCACCTGGTTGTGAAACCCTGACCGCTGAAATGCCCCTGATTAATGGCTGATTGTGGATCGAGATCCTGAAGTAAAACCCCAAGAATGGTTTGTGCGACATAATCGGGAATAGCACCACCGCCAGCGGCACCAACAACCAGTTTAAGTTTACCCTTGCGATCAAATACAATCGTTGGCGCCGTTGCAGCGCGAGGCCGTTTTCCGGGCTGCATAATATTGGCTGGTTTTCCTGGTGAAGCTGAGTTAAGGCGAGTGAAGTTAGATTGTACGTTATTTAAAATAATACCACGGGCTTCCAGGTGAGAACCGAACGTAGAGTTGTTAGTTGATGTCATGGAAAGCGCGTTACCAAATGAGTCAACGATAGAAATTTGAGTAGTCATATCTTCATCTTCGCTTTCGTCACTGCTGATTAATGAAGGGCCGGGCGTAGAGGTTATAGAAGAGAAATTGTCGAGATTTTGATAATTTCTCGTTGTTGACCGGTTTCCCTTTGGGTTACCAGAAATAACAGGGTTCAGTGCAGTAAACGGAGAATAAAGTTCAAAGCGTGAATCCAGATACTGATTATTGAGTAACTCCGTAACAGGAATGTCATTGTAGTCAGGGTCACCAATGTAGGTTCGACGATCCCATTGCGCCAGACGACTGGATTCAATTGCAAGGTGGACATATTCACTAGAATCAGGCGACATCTTTTTTAACCCACCTCGTTCCATAAGATTTAACATGTAAAGGAGCGCTGTACCGCCAAATGCTGGCGGGGGAGAACTACAGATAGTATGTCCGAATACATTATCACATAGCGGGGAACGTTCCAGAGCCTTGTAGTCCGCGAAATCTTGAACCGTTATCAGTCCAGGTATACGTGCAGGGCCCAAAGCAGAACTTTGACTATGTTGACATTGTTGATTACTCACATGTTTAACAATTGCTGGTGCAATGGAGCCCTCTGGCTCATAAAATGCTTCCGCTCCACCGTCTCGTAATTCTGTAAGAACGTTGGCAAGCTTTGGGTTATAAATTGTTGAGCCGATGGCTTTTGGTGTAGAACTGTTTTCACAATATCGATTTTGTAAATCAGGATAAAGACATCTATTAAGACCTCCGTAGGGCTTTTCTCCCAGGACAGTGTTCATATAGGCAGGCATGGGAAACCCATTTTTAGCGAGAGAAATACCAGACTCGAATAAATCTTCCCAATCCATATTGCCATACTCCTGATGAACCATATCAAGAACTTTTAACGTACCAGGTACACCAAAAGCTCGACCGGTATATTCGACACGTTTTTTAAATGCCGTAACACCGCAGCGATTAATGTCTTCGCTGGTTGGGGTTCTTAGTCCATCGGTAACTGCCGCAGGGGCGCGTGACAGACCATCAAAGTAGCGGACTCGTTTTGAGTCCTTATCCCAAAAAGTGATAATTGTGCCACCGCCCAGTCCGGATGATTCTGGCTCAACAACGGTAAGAACCGCTTGTACTGCAATTGCTGCATCGATAGCCGTTCCACCATTTGATAGAATTTTGCAGCCGGCTTCTACTGCCAGAGGGTGAGCGGCAGAAACCATAAATTGCTCACCTTAAACAGGCTGTGTGCGTTCTGGATTGGAACTATTACAGGTAGTGGCAATTACATTTCCAGAACAGGCTGCTAGTAATGTAAGCGCCAGAATAGAGTTACTCTTCTGATGACTGAGTTTTGTTTTCAACATTGTACAGGGTCCTCTGATTAAGAATGCTTTGTTGTTATTGATACGACTAATTTGAGCAAGTCCACTTAAAAAAAAAGTCTACTTAAAGAAAATACGTAATGCTAATACTTGTCTATGAAAATGCTATGTTAAGGTGTCACTCTTTTTGATTGAACAGATTCTGATTGAACAGATTCTGATTGAATGGATTTTCAATGTCTTTGCGATGATGTGCAAAAAAGGTGGGTTGTTACAAAAAATTACATTGTCTGACAGTTTCGCATTTGGACCATTGCGATAATACACAGCGATAATCCAATTATGTAATCAGAAAAACAGGTATATCGCTAGTCTGACAAATTGTATTCCGCCGTATATTGTCCTGTTAAATCAATCAGACCTCTTTATTTTTAGATTTTTTCTGAGGTAATAACCGGTTGGCGGCCGAATCCATTGCGGAAAACAAAATGTCTACATTATAACCAATTAAAAATGCAATCAGCATTGGAGAGAACTGACTACTTTCTGATGGCATACTGTCAGAGAAAAATATACCGCTGGAAATACCGGTTACTGCACCCAGCACTATTCTCAGGTTGTAATCCTGGCAACTTCTTAAGGTGAAAGTTGTGTTTTTAAATGCATTGTAAATAGAGCGTAATACTAGAGTAAATGCGCCAAGACAACCGAATAACAAGGGTAACACGTAAGCTTCTAATAAGTTGATCACATAACCCGAAGAGAGTTTGCTTCGAAAATATTTACTTCGAGAGCTATTCAGTTTTCGGTAAGCTTCATGCTTGACCAGTAAAGGAATTTTTTCTTCATCGTCAATGCTAGATGACTTAATCTGATTTTTTTTCGAGTTATAACGAAATTCATCATAATCAGAAAAAATGGCTTCTATTGGGGCTCCCATGCGCCAGAATGAATTCCATTCAAATAAAATATTTCGGTTGGCGTCAAACTCCTGGTCCAGTACTTCATATTGATCTTCAAGTTTTGTTGAAGTTTTTTGTTGTATTTCAGTTAGTTTTTGTTCTTTAACATTATCATTCAAAATGGATAGTTTAAGTTTGATGGCATTTCTCTTTTCAAACAGCTGGTTTGTTTTTGCCAGTACTTCTACACCAATCATATAATAGGTTTGTAGTGTCACTGTCATCAGGATCATAATGCAAACGCCAACACCATAATAAAAGGGTACACGTTTAGCTTTTTTGATTACTTTTGCATTCTCTGTCGCTATTAGCGGGCTGTTACCAATTTCCTTAATGCTTTCCAGAGTCGCCGGTTGTAGATGAAGAACCAGTTGATTGTAATATAACCAGAAATCTGCTTCATGTTGATAATCTAACTCACCTTTGTAAAACAGGTGCTTTTTTTCCAGAATACTTTTTATCACTTTCTGTGGTGCCTGCTTTCCAGTGGTAGAAAGAAAGGAAATCATTAAATCGACTTCTTTAATAGCGTTATTTAAGGTTTTATTCAGTCTACAATCCGTTGAATGGCTAATTTGTTGATCGACACTGCTCTTTCTGCTACCCGATGTTTGCCTGGGTTTTCTTTCTGATTTGATCGTTTCAATGGTGTCACATGGTTCCAGCATGGGTTTAATTCTCCTTTTTGTAATGTAGTCTTGCCGGGTTGCCCTGGTAATCATAGATAACCCCGGCATCTTCAAACAGGCTTAAGGGAACCTTTAATGTCGAAACAGGCTTATGCATGAAGCTGATTGATATATCCGGTGTGCTAACAATTCCAATTTTCAGGGCGGATGGTTTTGTTTTATTGTTTAGTATTCGGTAGGCGTAATCAGCTGCAAGTCTAGCGTTGGTTTCAAAACTGACGCCAATGGCCATAAATACACTATCTTCACCTCTGGAAACATGGCTTGGTGTAACGCTTAAAACCGGTACCTGACCTGCAAATCGATTAATATCTTTTATAATATTAAATAGCTCTGTGCTACCGGTAATTAGAAAAACACTATCTCCCATTTTTTCCGTATTATGGGCTATTTTTTCGAGCTTACTATACAGGCTTGTTTTCAGGTGATTAAAGTCAACTTCAATCGGATAAAATTGAATGCTTTTGACATTATTATTTAGGTGATTTTTCAGAGGAGTGACCTGAGTAATAATGGAACTCTGGTTGTTCTTATCATAAATGACAGCAATTCGTTTTAGTTGAGTGAAGTATTTTTCCTGAATGTAAGACACTTGTGTTGCGACAGAAATGTTCAGTGATGTATAAGCAATATTGGTTGATTGATTTTCTCTTTCAGATGTGATTAACCCCATTGAAACGGGATCTTTACTACAGGCTGTTACTACTGGAATACTACCATACCGGTACTTTTTACTTAACAGTTTTGTGGTTGGGGAGCCCATTGAAATAATCAGGTCGAAAGCGTTGTTTTCGGCCAGTTTTATCGCATCTTCTGCGTTTTTGGTGTTTCCCATATAGTTAAAGAACACAAGTTGATACTCAGCGATGTCTCTTTGGGTTAGCTCGCCAACTAATGTTGTAGAGGAGGTATTGTAGGCCGCTGAAATTTTTGGCGACAGAATTAGTATTTTTCTAACTTTCCCTGATTTTAAGTTTGCTTCTTTATGTTGCGTTGTTATTAAGGTGACGTTGGAAGCCGGTAGTTTTCTCCAATCAGAACCTGGCGGTGTACACTGAATATTGAGTGTTGATTTTAACTCGACACAAAGTGAACCCAGATTACTTTGTGTCTGTAATGCTTGTACAGCGGGAAAGCTTGTTACCCAGGGTATCATGACAAATAAGATTGTTCTAACTATTTTGATGTTCATTTATGCTTTGACCAGAACGGTTTTTGAATGTGATAACAGAATAAAAGCAACCGCCATTAAAATGATAGCGATGGCAATCGTTACCATATGTTGATTATTGATGCTGCCGTCATTTTGTAGAAGAAAAAAGGTAGCTATCGAAGGCCCCATTACATGACCTAATCTTTCAAGGAATCGATAGGCTGCTGCGACTGTGGAGCGCCCAATCTGATTTGCGCTCTGGCAAGTCACAATGTATGAAATCACCGGAGCATGGATAAGTCCTTGAAATATTCCAAGCATTAATATTCCCGAAAGGATCAGAACCATCTCATTTGAATCTGGTAACCAGCCTTGCGCACTGATTAATAACAGTCCAATACCGCTTCCAACACAACCGGAAAAAAGAACCCATTCTGTACGCTTAAAAAGCTGACTCATTTCTGCCAGTATTTTTGTTGTGAACAAAACGCCTATATAATAAAAAAGCAGTATCTGACCAATGGTATCAGTGCTTAGTTCTTTGCTTCTTAGCATGATTGGCATGATGAGAATGAGTACGCCAGTAAAGAGAGCCTTGGCAGGAAAGCCAACTAATAAAAACGTACGTAAAATCAATTTGTCCTGTAATAGTTGACCAAGTTGTAATTTTGGGGAGGATTTTTTTATAAGGTCTGATGAGGTGTCAGATTGTTTGATGTCTTTAACCATAATTAACGTATAAATCAGACAACAGGTACCTACAAGTGCCCCTGCGAGGAAAGTTGTTACTTCCCCCAGAATGGGCATAATCAAACCACCAATAGCTGCTCCAGAAATCATGCTGACGTTATAACCTATTACTATCTGGTCACTACATTTGATACCTTTATATTCATTTTCTATCGCAAGTAAATAGGATTGAACAGAAATAAATAGCAACCCCTGGCCAATGCCTGCAACGGCACGGAGAATGAGAATCAGCCAGACGGATTCTGCTGTATAAAGACTAGCCAGAGCAACAACGGAAATTAATAACCCAGCTAATATCATTCGTTTATGGCTATGCTGTTCGGCCCACCGGCCGGCAGGTATCAGGGTGATAGCAAAGAAAATGAAATAAATACCAAATGCAAGTGACACTGAGTAACCACTGTCTCGAAAAATATCGCTAAAATAAGAGGGAAGAAAAGATATATTGATGGCTTCAATAAGTGTTCCTAGCGCAAAGACTGGCTTTATAATCTGTAAAGCAAGCGGTTGTTTTAATTGGTGTTTTTTATTTTTCTTTCTATTTGAAAATTCTACCTGAGGACTATCAATTTTGTTTTTTAGTGGAGACTGGCGCTGCTCTCCAACTTTTGAAGATCTCTGTTTTCTGGTTTGTGCCTGTACAGAAAGCAAAACGTTTAGAATGATATTAGATATGAGGCTGGATGCCAAAAATAGAACGAGTATATTTCGAGTTGCTCGCCAGAGCTTGTTATAGATTTTAACCCATGGTGTCAGTACTAATAAAGTATAATCTGATTTTCCGAGTGGCAGACAACTATTAATAAATTGATCGCTAGTGGGATTTAATTTATAAGAATCGCAGGGGGGTGAATTAAGCGAAACGGGTAAATTGAAGTCCTCATAATTTTCGGCAAGCGAACTGCTGACAACATTGTTTTGTTTAATCAGATAGATATGACTGATATCATTGCTTTTTTTGCGATATTCTTCTAATAATTGTTTGAATCCACTCAGGTCATCATAAAGGTCAAAGCCGAGCTCCAACGGAGTATCCAGTCGCTCTGAAAGTGAGTAAGCTAGTGAGTGAGACTGTTGCTTAATACTCTTACTATAGAGCTGTAACATATTGGTGACAATAACTATCCCGATAACCAGAAAACACAAATGATAGATTGCTTTTTGAACAACTTCTGCATTTGCGGGCAGAATATTTTTACAGAACAAGATTATGAAGGGTGTGAATATTACAATTAAAATTGAAGTACTGATTATCTTGTTAAACCTGAAACTAATTTCCTGTGTAAATATATTGGCTGTCGGTGTGATTTTTAGCTGACCAACAGTAGTAAACTTATTGCTTAAATTCATTGTGATCTGGTAGTCGACTGCTTTTCCAGGCATAAAAAGTATGGAACGCCAGTCAATGTTAAGTGATTTATTCAGCATTTCGTCGTTATTATTACAATTTAATGCGACAGTCGATTTATTTTCCGGCGAAATGGTTTTGTTCTGGCTATTTATTTTTCCAGTTTGATATCCTGGTACAATAATAACTTGATTAATTTGTTCGCTTTTTTGGGATAGTTCAAGTGCTCGTTGTTTGAACCCTTTAAACTCCAGGGGAACACCCAGTTTTAGATTGGTCTCTATAGAACTCTTTAATAGCTCCGCCTGGTTGCATAAATTATTAAACTGTATGGCAGGGTAAACACGGTAACATTCACCTATGCCAATAAATACGAGTAAACTGATAGATAATGCTAGAACAAAATGAATTGGAATTGCTTTATTCAGTAATTTCACGCAACAAGTCCATTATGTAATAATTTTTCAAAATAGTCGGCGCGAGAGATTTGTGATTTTTCAATCATGTTTGCAACCAGGCTAAAAATCATATCATCGTATTGAACCGATTGTTCTGCTAATCCCATGGCAATAAGACTTGATACGTCTTTATGTGGATATTTAAGATCGGGTTTGGGGTTTGCTTCCAGTATATTTAATTGACCGGAACAGTCTCGGCGGACATCTAGTCGTACCAGACAGTTCAGGTTTAATGATTTATAGACTTTTATTGCCAGCTCGTTCAACTCTCTGATGGTGTCTGCCTCGGTAGAAAAGTCTAGTATTCTCACCCGATCATTATTTACGGGTTGTTTATCCATTGAAACAAAAATGGGATGCCCGTCTAACTGCCGTTCAAAATGAGCGAAACAAAAAGGTCCTTCGTTTATAACCTGAAGTTGGCGAAGAAGCGGGTCGTTGGCACTATACATGGTTCCCATAACAGCAACACAATATTCTTCGCCAGAAAGATACTGCTCAATTAAAATACTATTTCTGGTTTGCTCATAAACTTTTACCGCCAATTGATGAATGTCTTCATGTCTGTATGCAATATGAATATGGTTTGATGCACGCCCGCACACCGGTTTAACGACAACAGGTAGTTCTGATTGTGGGAATATCTGATTAAAGCCAGGTAAATTGGTTACTTTACAGCTCATTTCTGGATGCCAGAGTATGGAGGGAGCGGTTGCCAGTCCAATTCCGTTAAGAAATGTTTTAAACAAATACTTCTGGTCCATAAGAGCTGCATTTAATGGTGTGTGTCCTATATAAGGAATTCCCAGACTTTCGAGTATTGCTGCAGCGTGGCAAGCGCTGTCGTAACCTTGTACTCCTGCGCTATTAATCCATACGAGGTCTATTTTATACTTTTCCAGATTGCTGGAGAAATGCCTGTTTTCTTCTAACAAGAAAATATTAGTGAAGCCACAGCGATGTAATGCATCGCTGATATCCATTGCGACCTGTCGATAACTTTTCCAGCATCGAGGGTTGAAACTTCTGTTAACGACGGTTCCCTGCCTGTCAGGATCACCTGCGTAGACGACAGCAATATTAAGCTGGTCCCTTAAGTTTTTGATTATTTCTAATGAGTTTGATAATGGATAGGTCACTTTCTTATCTCGTCAGTTAAATTAGAAGAATAGTTTTAAAATATAATGTAACTATTTACAAGATTTACTAAGGGGATAGATATCAAAATTCATCCCTGGTATCGCTTAGGTTCCCTTGGAATAAACGTGGCATAGCCTGATAGCAATTTATTATTCAAATAATCAGGCAGAATTCAATAGTTACATTCACAACATCGCTGTAAACGGTTATTGGCAAAGTAAATGTGGTTAGAGCATCTGGCTAAAAATTGAATTTTTTTTATTATAGTAATCTTCGATATTATAGTTCTTCTTAAGATTTATAATATGTAGTCTTTTTTGAAATACTTTTCAAACAGAGATTGATATGCAAGGCTGTTTTTTTTATTTTTATATCAAATTCAATATAAAAGTGACTGTCAAATTAAAGTTTATAGACAGGCAGGTAACTGTATAAAAATGAAGCATCAAATGTTATAGGACGAGTATCTGGTATTACCCAATTTAACCTGAATAAATGGAATTATCGATTACACCAAAAAATATTTTAGACATAAATCTAACATTAGACTAGATTGACCTTAACTATAGTTCTTTTAGAGCGTCTGGTTTGATTGAAATCTATATAATTTCTCTGCTGTATTTCTCCAGATATGAAAATGAGTCAGGTGTTTGCTTACAATAAGTTGTACCAGGTAGTTGTTGACCATAATCTTGCTTTATGCTTTGAACAGATTTTTGTTAAAAATGACATTTTAATCTGGAGTCAATTTTATTATGCAGGTCTTAATTATTGATGAGCACCCTTTGTATTGTTCGGGGTTGGCAACGGTAATTCAGGATTGTTTTTCTGGTTTAAGTGTAATGACCGAAACAAATCTTGGTAATGGTTACAGGGCATGTACTGAATTTAAGTCCTCAATTGAACTGGTATTGCTCGGACTCGATTGTGCCGATGTTAATAAGTACCCAGTCTTAAGTTATCTCATCCAACCGGCATGTCGTTTTCAGCTGGTTGTTTTTCCATCTTTTGAAAACATTAATTCGTATAAATTTTTAATTAGCTACGGTGTGAAAGGCATTATCCCCAAGTATTACTCAATGTTCGAAATAATGAGTGCTTTTAAAGAAATTACCAGTGGGCGTATTCATATTCCTCCCACAGCAAAAGAGGTGCTCATTGATTATTTGAGAAACACTGATGCTCACAATAAATTACTAAAAAAATTAAGAGTTACCAAACGCCAGGTTGAAGTTCTGGAATTGATGGAAAAAAATATGTCTAATGATCAGATTGCACATACATTGGCTATTAGTATGGCGACCGTAAAAACACATATCAATAAGCTATTCAGAGCTCTGGAGGTGACGTGTAGAACCGAATGCATAAAACGTTCGTATGAGCTGGGAGTGCTGTAAACATTTGGACTCTAGTTTAAATTTTGATCAGACCTTTATCTATGTTTGTAGATAAAGCAAGCCTTGATTAACATTAAAATCAACCCTGGGGTTGATTCGAAATACAAAATTTACCAGTAAACTTATTATCAGTAATATTTAAGTAAGAATAAAATTTATGCGCTTCTGGATAAAATGTCAATGAACTTAAAATCATAACCATCCAGAATAAATAGTGGTATTACCAGTCAGTTCGTAAATCTTGTAGTTCACCCGGTAGTAGTGAATATTCAACTCGTGTGTTAAGTCGTCGAACGGAATAATAACAACCGTAGAGGTCAGTGCATTGTTGGATATTGCATTAAAAACGATAACAAAAAAATTGAATCAATCCATGAGGCAATCATTCGAGCTTGATGAAGATGTTGTTGTTCTGTCCGCACCATTTGATCCTGGCGGTAGTGTTGCACGTGAAGTTAACAATAAGATAGTTGTTTTTTTAGCCAACATCAGTAAGGATACCCTGCCCACACAAAATAGTTACACCATGCTGGATAAGCGTTCTGGCTTACAAACGGCATCTCCATTATTTTTAAACCTGCATGTTATGGTGGCAGCTTGTTTTGATTCTGCAAGATATCAGGAATCTCTAAAATTTACATCACATGCCATTCGTTATTTTCAGGAAAATCCGATAATCGACAGAAATACCAATCCTGAGCTTGAAGACGGTCTCGACAAACTGGTACTGGATATTGAAAATGTCGCTGCACATGAACTAAGCAATTTATGGGGCATTCTCGGGAGTCGCTATTTACCTTCTGTTTTATATAAAGTACGAATGGTTGTAATTAATAATAATGCTGTTACTCGACGAAATATTAAAACAACTACACCTGAAACCAGAGTAGGGGCTTGAACAACGGCAGGTTGATGCAAATGAATACAGGCGTAAGCTTAGACACATTGTATACAGACAAACGATAGTTTCGGTAAATGACAAGATGTTTATAGAATGGTTTATAGAATGGTTTATAGAATGGTTTATAG
>JADGFG010000261.1 GCA_016743995.1 Kangiellaceae bacterium
TTTATTGCTTCAATGGTTTCTCATATTGAAAATAAAGAAATCAGAACCTCCAGGTTGGCTCAGGGAGTTCCGGTTGGGGGAGAGCTGGAGTATCTGGATCAATCCACATTGGCATTGTCGCTAGCCAACAGGCAGAAATTATAAATTATTCTGGTGGAACAGTTAGCTTACCGGTTGAAGCTAGTAAGTTAATTCCCCGCGCAGGTTTATTTGCATTTTTTGTTTGATTTCATCAAGGCTGCAGTCACTACTTAGCAAGTAGCTGAGTTTCGTCAGTGTGGCTTCCGGGGTCATATCAAATCCGCTGATCACACCTGCATCGAGCAAGCCCTGGCCCGTTTCATAACCACTCATATCGACACTACCTTTATAGCACTGCGTACAATTAACGATAATGATGCCTTTACTGGATGCTTCTTTGAGAAGTTTTAATAAACGTTTGTCGTTACTGGGCGCATTGCCCATACCATAGGTCATTAATACCAGACCCTGAATAGAAGTAGAGAGTACATTTTCCAGCATTTCAGCTGCAAAGCCCGGAAAGAGCGTTAAAATCATGATGTTGGGCGGAGAAATTTTTTGAATTTTCAGATGAGCAGGAGGTTCTTTTAATATGAGCTCTTCTCTAACTTTTATCCGTGTTCCCACATTAACAATTGCTGGAAAATTTGGAGATTGAAAAGCATGAAAACCACTGGCATCAAATTTTCTTGCTCGGTTACCTCGGTACAACCGGTTATGAAAAAATAAACCGACTTCAGGAATATCATAGTTGGCCGCAATCATTAAAGAAGTCACCAGATTATCTCTGGCATCAGTACGCATTTGTGACCAGGGAATTTGAGAACCTGTAACGATAACGGGCTTAGATAAATCTTGTAACATAAAGGACAGTGCTGATGCTGTGAATGCCATGGTATCGGTACCATGTAACACGACAAAGCCATCAAAGTCGTTAAATCGAGATTCAATATCCTGTGATATCCGGTACCAGTCTTCTGGCGTGACATTAGAAGAATCAATCAGGTTTTTGTATTCATGTATTTCTATTTCTGGCATATCAGGAGCTTTGAACTCCGGTAACGCTGAAATTTTTTCCGAAAAATAACCTGACTCGGGAACGAACCCCTTGGCACTGGGTTTCATACCGATTGTCCCACCTGTATAGGCGATGTAGACTCTTTTTCGTTTCATGAATTATTTATTTTAGTAAGTGTTGGAAAAAAGAGTAACGAGTTAAATAACACGTTACTCTTTGAGAGATGAATATAATAGAAATTTTACTCCATTACTGAATATTACATAAACAATTTGCATAAGCGTGGTTGGGATCGTTCCAGATTTCCAGTTGACTGATGGTATTGTTTATTTGTCGCATAAACTGATTTTTTAATGATGGTTTTCTGGGGGTAGCTGCTTTTTCGTTGAAAGTCTCCTGAATATTAGAAGTGCCGAGCAACTGCTTTAAAAATAATTCTTTTTCACTCAATTCTCTTTTAACAAACCAGGTATCATAGTCTTTCAGCTCAGCCAGTTTGGCTGCCGACTGAATGGCATCGTTAAGAGAGCCCAGTTGATCAACCAGTCCCAGTTTATGAGCCTGTTTCCCCGACCAGACTCTGCCTTGAGCAATTTCGTCGACTTCGTTTCGGGTCATTCCTCGTCCTTCTGCGACAATAGCCAGAAATTTTTCATAACCTGCTTCGATGCCTGTCTGAATTATTTTAGCGACATCTTTACTGAGTGGTTGTCCTGTATCAATGGGGTTTGAGTATTTTGTGGTGCCAACACCATCTCTGAAAATACCGTACTTGTTCAGTGGTTTTTCAAAAGTGGGTAACATACCAAAAATGCCAATAGAGCCGGTAATCGTTGTAGGTCGGGCCCATATTTCGTCAGCTGATGCAGATATCCAGTATCCACCAGAAGCTGCAACATCCCCCATGGAAACTACAACCTTAATGCCATCGGCTTGTGCTTTTAGTAGTTCTTCTCGGATAATTTCTGATGCAAAAGCACTACCACCACCACTATCAACGCGTAATACAATGGCTTTAACTTTATCGTTCTGGCGAGTTTTTCGAATAATTCGAGCGACCGTATCGCCACCAATGTTACCTTCTTTTTGTTCTCCATCCAGGATGTTTCCCTTTGCGGTAATGACTGCTACCTTATTGGTGCGTGGATTGACATAAGGGATGGGACTTCGAATTGCTTTAAGGTAAGCTTTATGAGAAATCTGTTTAAAACTTTTATGAGTTTCGTCTATTCCGAGCAGGTTAATCATATTTTCACGAAACTGAATACGGGTTGCCAGTTTATCGATTAAGCCTTTATCAACAGCCATTTTTGCAGAATTACCTTTATTCTCAATGAGTGCTTCTTTGTAATTATTGATGTAACTGGATATATCGTCACTGGTAATGTTTCTTCTGGCCGCAATATCGGTAACAAAATCGCCCCATAAATCACCTAACCAGGCTTTGTTTGCTGTTTTTGCAGCATCGGACATATTGTCACGTATAAAGGGTTCAACCGCTGATTTATAAGTGCCCACTTTAAAAACGTGCATGGTAATATCAAGATTATCTAGCAGGGATTTAAAATAAGTACCCACCCGAGAAAAACCAGTCAGAAATACAGCGCCTTGCGGATTAAGATAAATTTCGTCTGCCTGCGATGCCAGGTGGTACTGGTGTTGAGAATAAAAATCATCGTAAGCAATGACTTTCTTTCCGCTGCTTTTAAAGTCTTCAATCGCTTTAGAAAGATCCTGCAATTTACTGACACCTGAACCCATAAAATATCGGGTAGATATCACAAGTAAGGTGATGCGATCATCGTCTTTGGCATTTTTTAAGGCGTCTATCAGATCATACAGTAAGGTTTCTGGAGGATCATCTTTGCCAGAAGCTTCGTCCATTGCTGCGTCGATAGGGTCTTTGTAGGTCAGCTGCTCAACAATATATCCCTCAGGTTTTAATACCAGTGCTACTCCGTTTTCAACTTCCGGCTTATCTCCGGAGGCAATTATTAATGAAATAAAAAGAAACAACAGAGCAAAAAATACTAAATTGAGTACTATTTTTCTTGTAAGGTCTAAACCGTACCAGAGATTTTTGAATAACTTAACCATATTTTTCCTTAAAAAGTCCAAAATAAAATACTATAGATAATTAATTTATGCTTCGAAAAAACAAGTTTTCCAAACAACAATAACCAGTACTATCCAACTTATTGACATGATATTTGTTTTGAATACCACTGTCTGGGACAATTACATTTTCTGTGTGTATTCGGCAACACTGTTTTGCTAAACATTGTTTTGGTCAAATGCCGGTATGAGTAAACACTGAATATTGAAGATATTTACTCAGGTAATAAGATGGTATAAATAAGATTATTCCATCAGTCTGGTTACATAACGTCTTGAATATTATTCTAACTCATTGTTTTTACAAGTGTTAGGAATAATCATGGGTTTTACATTGATATTGCAGGTATTTGTTTTAACTCTTTGAAATTTAAAGAATTATATTGACAACTAAAGTGTTAGAATATTTTTCAGAGCGAAAATTATTTTGTACCATCAACTGGTCTAATCTGTTATAACAGTTTTTAATAAGTAATCGATATAATCTGAGCCATCAAATGACTGATAAAAATAATTCTGTTAAAAATGAGTCTGATCAACATTATTCTGCATTATTCAGTCCTATAAAAATTCATGATCATGAGTTGAGTAATCGTGCAGTGATGGGTTCGATGCATACGGGTCTTGAGGAGATTCGAGGTGGTTTTGATAAACTGGCTCAGTATTACGGGGAAAGAGCCGAAGGGGGCGTTGGCCTTATAGTAACCGGAGGAATTGCACCCAATTTTGCAGGCAGGCTGGCTCCTCTGGGTAGTCAGCTTAGTTATTTCTGGCAGGTCAATAAGCACAAAAAAATTACTCGAGCCGTACACGCTGCTGGTGGGAAAATAGTCATGCAGATATTGCATGCAGGCCGATATGCTTATCATCCATTTTCTGTCGCACCATCAGCAATAAAATCTCCTATCTCTCCGTTTAAACCTCGTGCGCTAACTGACCGAGGCATTGAAAAGACAATCAATAGTTTTGTAAATTGTGCAAAAAAAGCTCAAAAAGCTGGGTACGATGGTGTAGAACTGATGGGATCAGAAGGTTATTTAATTAATCAGTTTATTGTCAGTAAAACCAACAAGAGAACCGACAAATGGGGCGGAGATTATGAGAATCGAATTCGTTTGCCGGTTGAAATTGTCAGGCGGGTTAGAGAAGCAACTGGTGAAAACTTTATTATTATTTACCGATTATCGATGTTAGATCTGGTTGAAAATGGTAGTAGTTGGGATGAAGTTGTTCTGCTTGGCAAAGCGGTTGAGAGTGCAGGTGCTTCAATAATTAATACCGGTATAGGTTGGCACGAGGCACGAGTTCCCACTATTGCAACGTCGGTTCCCCGCGCAAATTTTGTATGGGTGACAGAAAAGATAAAGCCACATATTAATATCCCGGTGATTACAACTAATCGCATTAATACACCGGAAGTTGCCAATCAGATTATTCTTAAAGACCGTAGTGATCTGGTTTCTATGGCACGTCCATTTCTCGCAGATCCAGAATTTATGAACAAAGCAAAATCAGGTCAACCGGAAAAAATTAATACCTGCATTGCTTGTAATCAGGCTTGTCTTGATCACATTTTTGAGCATAAACGAGTGACTTGTCTGGTTAATCCCAGAGCCTGTTATGAAACAGAGCTTAATTTTAAAAAAACGACCAGGCAAAAAAATATTGCCGTGGTAGGCGCTGGACCTGCCGGGCTTTCTTTTTCGACTTATGCCGCGGAACGAGGTCATAAGGTTACGTTATTTGATGCGTCAGATAAAATTGGCGGACAACTCAATGT
>JADGFG010000033.1 GCA_016743995.1 Kangiellaceae bacterium
AAAAACGGGAAAGGTAATCGATAGTTGTTCTGTTTTTTGAATTGAATGCGAGCGAATTCCTCAGAAGTTTCTGATAATCAGAGGGAACCGGTTGAAGTGAATTAGTCTCAGGTAAAAATGGATTTATTCAGGTGAAGTAAATGGCTAGACAGTCTATTGATTGTTGTTAACGATGATTTAAAAGTAAATACGTAAAAAACTAAATAGATAGAAATAGCTTGGTGTAGATGTTGGTCACAGTCGACGATAATCACGTTTCTGGGACAGGAAGGCGGAAAGAAAAAGTTGTTCCTTTGTCAATTTGAGATGAAACTTCAATTTTGCTGTTGTGGAAATGTTAAGCAGACTGTCTACCTGTGAGTTTTGCAATTAGCAACCTTTCAGGTATTCACTTTAAAGATCAAAAGCGTTTCGCAGCGCTTTGCTCTGACTGCGACATTCTTTTTTCAAGTGCTAAAAAAGAATGCAAAAAAGCACTTTTACGTTGGCACTGGGCATCGCTAATCAATTCTGGGTTTGAGTTTGACTGGCTAAGAACGCCTGCCGGTTAATGGGCTTTCTGGCTTTTTAACAGACTACACTAACAGAGACTTTATCTCACTATATCAAGCATACCCCCTGCCGAGCGCCTGTGAACGATTCTGTGGAATGGATGAAATGATGGATAAGAAGGGGAATGTCTGAGCGCAGCGAGTTTTTCCCTTCCCATTATTTCACTATCAATACATGACGACGGTGAAATCATATCGCTGTCAAAATCTAAGAAAAACAAGTTAGCTTAAAGCGGAACGGACTTTTTGGTGACTTTGGCTATTTTTTTTTGGGGGGGGGGACTTTGGCCAAAAGTGACTCACAAGAAAGCGTAGCCTTGCGAAATTCTTTTGACCTTATAGAAATGATAGAGGAATATGGCAGTTCTGATTTTCTCTGACCAATTATAATTCTCTAATTACAAGCCTCAGATTATCAACCATTAATTATCAGTCTCAGACCAGGGGATCAACAGTTCTTTATAGCCAACAACACCCAAAACCTTACCACCTTCCGACACAACGGTGTGAGACAATCCAAAATTACCAAATAATCGAGCACAGTAGCGAACATCAATTTCTGGCTCAATACTGATGACCGGTTTTGACATTATTTCATAAATATTGACGCGCTCAACCGATTTATCTTTGGCGAGAACTTTTTTAACAATATCGGAAAGTAGTACAATGCCGTGTGCATCGTGTTCATCTCGTTTTTTAACAAGTAACATTTCAATATCATGATCTCTGAAAGCATTGATTGCTTCTTTGACCGTTGCCAGGCCGTCAATTTCGACAAACTGGGTTCGCATTACATCTCTTGCTTTAATGACTTTCTTTTCCATTACAGGAACTCCTTTACTTCGGCAGTAATTTGTTCTTGTTGGCGGGTGACACCAACCGCATCTTCAACATCTATCTGAAAGGCAATGCCGGTTCCTGGCTTTGAGTCCAGTTCGCCCACCCGGTTTATTTCTTCAATAATATGACGGCTTAAATGTTCTTCGACCAGAAATAATAAAACATCACGTTGCGTATCAAGGGATAAACCAAAAAAAGTTTTGGATTGGTTCAAACCTTCGCCGCGCGCATTGTTGATTACCGTCGCGCCGGTTGCGCCAGCTTCTCGAGCGGCTTCCATAACGGCGTCAGTTTTTTCGTCTTCAATAAAGACAACTATCATTTTAAAGTGCATGATTTGCTCCCCACACTAGGTTACGAGCCAGAGGCCCGTTTGCGTTTCAAAAATCTGTTTCTGGCTTCTGAAAGCTGAGCATAAGCCATCACGGACATAATTGGAAATAAACTGGCAAAGGCAATTAAACCAAAACCATCAATTAGCGGGCTTCTTCCCGGAACCGTCTCAGATAAACCTAGCCCCAGAGCTGCAACCAATGGAACGGTTACCGTTGACGTGGTCACGCCGCCAGAGTCATAAGCCAGTGGAATAATTAAACCTGGTGCAAAAGAAGTCTGAATAACTACGATGACATAACCCACGATGATATACCAGTGAATAGGATCACCAACCACAATTCGGTAGCACCCCAGAGAAATGCCGATAGCAACACCAATGGCGACAGAAATACGGAGCCCCCAGACCCCTATAGCACCACCAGAGACTTCATTCGCTTTTATGGCAACCGCAATAAGAGAAGGCTCTGCAATTGTGGTGCTAAAACCAATACAAAAGGCAAAGATATACACCCAGTAATAGTCTTTCCAGGTGACTTGTGCCAGTGTTTCCTGAGCTTGAATAAACTCCGGGTTAGTCAGTTGTTCTGCCATTAAACGCCCTAGCGGAAACAGTGCCCATTCCAGCCCGAGTAGAAAAAATGACAGACCGACAAGTACCCAGACAAATCCACTAACTATTTGACCGAGGTTAGCGGGCTTTTTGCGAATCACAGCAAATTGAAAGCCAAAAATGATGGCTGCAATGGGTAATACATCTTTAACGGTACTAAAAGTGACCGAAAGGATTTCAGAGAAAATAGTTGAAAGCCACTCCATTAGATTAACATCCCGTATGCCATGACAAAAATGATTGGCGTTAATGAGGCAAAGGCAATCAGCCCAAAGCCATCGATCATAGGGTTACGTCCCTTGATGGATGAAGCCAGCCCAACACCCAGGGCTGTTACCAGTGGCACAGTAATCGTAGAGGTTGTTACCCCGCCCGAATCATAGGCAATGCCGATAATTTCCTGTGGTGCAAACATGGTCATGATAACAACCAGAATATAACCGCCAATGATAATCCACTGAATGGGCCAGCCTTTTAATATGCGAACCACGCCAATAACGATAGCCAGCCCAACAGAAAATGCAACGGTAAAACGCAGGCCATTAGCATAGCCGCTTTTCGCCGCATCGGTTGCTTCAATCATGTTTCCGGATGCAGCAACATTGGCGGCTTCGGCTGCAACGGCTATTAAGGCGGGCTCTGCTACGGTGGTGCCAAAACCGAGTGCAAAGGCAAAAATAATTAGCCAGGTTACGCTCCCTTTTTTGGCAAAAGCGTGGGCCATTGATTCGCCAATGGGGAAGAGGCCCTGTTCAAGCCCGTGGATAAAAAACGTCAGGCCCAGAATTACGAACAAAACACCGGTTAATAATCGACCGACATCAGGCAGTGATTGCTCTAATACAAAGAACTGAAAAAAAAGTATGACTAATAATATGGGTAGTAGGTCTCGTAGACTACCGACCATAGAAGTAAGCAGTTTTCGGAAGGTTTTGCTCAAAAAGTCGCCCTTATTTGTTGTTTTAGTGGTGCTTAACCAGATAAAAGTTTGAAAATAATAACTACCTGAAGATTAGTCAGTTTTTGTGTTTTCGTCAATACGCAGGACGTGGCCGGATGATATAGATCAATGGTGGGGTTATTCATGTAAAGTAGTGGCCAGCAGCGCCTGATAAGGCTTTAAAGAAGCAAGCAGCAGGCTTTTTTATTTGAGATTTAATCAGCGTCAGGCTTATTTAAAATCCTGTGTTGAGCCTGATAGCTGTTGAGCGAGGTAATTGTTGAGCCTGGTAATTGTCGTGCAGAAGGAAACTGAAAGCTTGCCAATATAAGGCACTTTTTATACTAAGAATTAACAAGCGCTTGCTAACAACATCTGTGATCTGATTGAAAGTATGAATTTTTGAGAATGAGATGAGTTTGAGCTGGTTTATCTGATTACTCTTTACGCTGAATAGCTTTGTTTTCAACAGTTCGAATAAGACTCTGATGTAGCAGACTGTAAATGTTGATTCGTTGTGAAAGTCATTTGAATGTCATAAGAGATAACTGACATGAAGTGTACTTAAAACAAACTAAACCAGCACTGTATTAAACTTTGGAAATACTCGCGTTATTGTTAGATAAAATGCTTGTCGAGTCATCGTTTGATGACATGACCGCATACCGTCATGGAGAGATTAAAAAACAGTCTGGTTTTATGGTAATGGCATAAATAAGCATGGTAAATAGAGAAACTTTTTATAACCTGACTTTTCATTTGCAGAATACCTGATGGTTGATTCGTAAAATTATATTTTGTGTTCTTTTTGCTGGAATCGCCTTTCGAGATTAAAGGTGGGAAACTTGTCTCAGTTTATTTTACCGAATAAATAAAAATTCCTCTTTCAACAATCCCTTCTTTTATATTACCTGTAACGGTATTGAGAATTAAGAAAGGCTTGCACTAGCTGGTGTAGCGATAAAAACTTGCTGATTTGTTCGGTGATTTTTGTTAATACCAATATGAATATTGTGGATTTAATTTCGAGTTTATTCTTTGATGAACAATAAAAACTCGCATTGACGGTTGAAAAAAAATTTCATAGCCTTGCTGCGCTTAATTTGTGTTGCGTAAATTTTAAATGGTAAATCATTAACAATAATTGATTAATGAAAACTAACAATTAGTTTTCTGAAGGATCATATAAAGGACCATATTAAATGAAAAAAAATATCTTTATTGTTCTATCTCTGTTGCTTACGGCAACTGGAGTTAGTGCTCAGGAAAATCAACAAGCTCTCCAGAAACAAACTGAAAATGCAGAAGTCATGGGGCCACCCAGTAACCGGCCTATTGTCAATGCGAGTTTTTCACCCCGCACTACAACAGCTGGAAAAATGGTAACTTTCCGATGGAGCAGTCGAAATGCTTATATGTGCCGAGTTAGTGGTGTTCCCGGAGTACCGAAAAGACCTGCAACATCAGGTTCAAGCCGCTTTAAAGCAACAAAGAGCCTGAAAGCCACTGTTCGTTGTGATGGCTATAATGATCGAGTGACCACAAAAATAGCACGTTTAACAGTAAGTGATAATAGTAAGCCACCGGTTGTTAGTGCATCGTTTTCACCGAGTCAGGTTACGCCGGGCGCATCAACAACATTCCGTTGGAGTGCAACTAATGCAACACGTTGTTCAAGTACTGGTTTAGTTCGTATTAGTGGTACTAGCGGTTCAAGAAGATTGAAACCTGCGAAAAGTGGTTCTGTAAGAGTAACTTGTACTGGTGCTGGTGGTTCCGCTTCTAAAAGCGCTTCTGTGACTGTTAAGTATAAAAACCCAACAGTAAGCATTTCTTTTCCTCATAGTGTTTTTGCAAAAGCAAGATATCAGTTAAGAGTTAGCTCAACCAATGCTAAATCTTGTACCTTTAAGTACTCTGATAAGTCATACCCCAAAAATATTGGAACTTCACTGGTTGAAAATTTGATTTACTCTAGTGCAGGTGTTATTTATCAAACGGCTAAGTGTACCGGGTTAAATGGAAAAGTTGTTACTTCGCGCCATAAAGTAGTTGTGGTAAATAAAGTTGTTTATCCACCGAAGATCAAAAGTTTCATTAATGGCGATGTCATTAATGGTCAGACTAAGCTCTACTGGAGTACATCAAATGCGGACAGATGTACGTTGAAAAGTGGCAGTGTTTCATCAAATGTACCCGTTAACGCTTATGGTTACGGTGCGACTATTCCTTATAATGGGCGTACATTCACGCTAACCTGTTATGGTGGTAACAAAAGTGTCAGTAAGAACTTATTTGTTCCAAGACCACGTGTGAAAAAAGCGTCAGGTGAGGTGGGTCTTGTTGAGCCAATGAGTGCGACTCAAGATATGGCGATGGATGCATCGACGATGTCTGAGTTAGATCGACAAATGGTGAGCGACCTTGCTAACTTTGAGATTGACTTAAACCAACGTGGTGTTACTCATGTACTGGCTGACTTAAATGCTGATGATTATGCTGATTTAGTGATTCACCGTTCAAGTGATAACAAACTGTTTGTTTTAATCAGCAATAACGGAACATTTGATTCAATTGCCAGAGAAATGAGTGAAGTTTACGGACTGGAAGAAGTACTGGAAATTCACGTCGATGGTCAGGAAGTTGAACGAGTTGACCTTGATTTGGAAACAACCATTATTGAGTAGTACAAAAAGGTTGAGTACTGATTGATAGCACTCAACCCATATTAAATACCTGACACGGATTAAGCTTAAGCTCTTTCAAGATATTGGAAGAGCTTTTTTGTTTTAGTTTAAGGTAATGTTGCTACTATCTTTCTGAAAGTAAAAATCGATAAGACCTGACTGCGTCGACAAACTCGATTTCCGGAAAATCTTATTATTTCGTTTTATTTCTGTTATGGAGAAAGTGATGGTAGCGTACCTGCCCATTCTCCTATCCACGTCATTCATCCATCTTTTCATCGATTAAGTCGTCGAGGGAACTGACTGATTATGGTTTCAATGATAGCGATGTGCCTTTTTCAGGCGTGAAGCACAAAATCATGCCTTAAATTTCAGCTAAAACCTACAGCTAGCTTAGCAAGTAGTCTGTTAATAGGCTAAAAAAGCCTTTCTGCAAGCAGTGGTTCATTGCTGACTGTCAGTTACTGTTTCAAATTGTAGCGCTTAAAGCAGGATAGAAGACTTGCTTCACATATTGTCGAACGATTGGCTCACATTTACCGACTGTCGCCCTACATTAAATAACAGATCGGTCACATAAAACTACATTCAATCTATTAACGCATTAAAATAATCGGTATTTTAAATTTGCAGAAGAAAAGATAAAGATTTTAATATCGAAGGAAACTTTGCAAAGCATAAGCCCTATGGGCTGTGTTTATGTTCTCTGACTGAATTTATATCTTTTCAATACGGTTAAAATGACTAGTGAATATAAGAGCGACTGGTTGTTGTACTGATTTAACCAATTGTAGTGCTCAACAAGAAAAGGAAAAATGACATGAACAGAAAATCGGGTCTCCGAATTTTTCTATTATCTCTCGCCTTACCAATCGCAATAACGGGTTGTAAAGATGTTGATGATTTACCGCCAGCCATAATTGTTAATGGTGCTAACCCTGCCAATGTGATTGAAGGCAATAATTATACTGATGCCGGCGCAACGGCTTATGATGTTACCGATGGTAATGTTGCCGTCACAAAATCCGGTGAAGTTGATACGCAAACGCCGGGTAAATATACCATTACTTACTTTGCTTCAGATAAAGCTGGGAATAAAAGCAAATCAGAAAGGATTGTCATTGTTGAGCCTGGTAATACAAAACCTGGTGATGGAAACGGGAATGGTAACGGCGTGAACGCAGAGTCACCTGTCATTACCATTACTGGGAGCATGCGAGTACAGGTTGCTATCAATACCGCTTATATCGATGAGGGTGCTACAGCAAACGATGCGGCTGATGGTGAGCTCACTGTTAATACCGAAGGACAGGTGAACACCAGCGTTGATGGTACTTATGTGATTACCTATACGGCTACGGATAAAGATGGCAATACAGCCATGGAAATAAGAACTGTACAAGTTGCTGATAGCAACCTGCCAGATACTTCTATAGTGACTATAGATGATAAGCCACGGGTTGTTGGGAAAGTTTATGTACCGCTTGGTGATGGTAGTAGAGGCTCATTTAATTTGCATGTGATGAATGTTCCAGCACGCGGAAAAACAGCTGTTCAAATCTTTGCTGAGACCAAAAAAAGATGGCAAGACATGTACCAGGGGTTTATCGATAAGGGGCTACATTCCAACGAAATAAAAAGAATGCTTTCAGCCATTTCTAATGACAATAAAAGAAGTGGAGTTTATGTGAATGACAAGATAGGTGCTTGTGGTTATGGTGGTAATCCTGGTCTGATCGCTTGTCTTGTTGACGCTGGGTTTGGAATGATCTCGCATGAAAGTATGCATGGTTGGAATTATCAATTGGCGCAGGGGGAAAGTAAGCAAGACGAGTATATCTGGTTTTTAGACATGTTTTATCAATGGACAAACTGGGTATATCATGCGAGACAAAATACGCCTGAAAAAATAAAAGGTTCTAATTGGGAGCTTCCAGAACTTGCCTATGGTTTACTCAATAATGCAGAGTGGTTAGCCGAGGTCTTTGCAGGTTACATGGGGTGGGGCGGTGGTCATGGCGCTCCAATCTGGAGCACTATGCAAAACAGTAATCCTGAATATGCGCAACTTTTCGATTGTCTATGGAAAGAAGGTAAAGGGATTAGAGAGTGTAGTCAATTCGCTCCAACTACTATTAAACATCAACAATATATACCTTCAGAAAGAGAACAATTTCCGTCGATTCCTGAATTCTCTAATGAAGATTCAAAAGCCATCTGGAAAGTTTGTGCTAACGCATCTGACAAAGCGAATTACACGAATCAATTTAATGCAATCATTGATAGAGTAGCTCCGAACTTACCGGGATCTTCAGCAAGCCATTATAAAATGAGTACTGGTGACTGTAATCACGATGGAACAATGGACTGGGTTTGTACTTATAATGGACCGGGGCCTAATGGAAAAAATTACCCTGAAGAAGGAAGCAGAGAAGCAACCTATTCGTTTATTCTTGGTGGAAAAGTAGGTGACAGCTATGCTGAGTACGTAAAAGATCCTTATTTAACTAAGTCTCTGGGGTTAAACGTTAATCGACTTGTTCAGCCTCACAGACTAGTGTGGCAGGGAGAGTATGGTAGTTGTAACGGTGTATGGCGATTTAAATGGGCTGATGACGGCATGCTTAAAAAATATCTGGGTGATAGTTACATACCAGGATTAAACAGGTAATAGAACTTAGTTCCCACACATTTGTGTGGGATTTTATCTTATTTATTAGTCCCAATTTATACAAGGTCGATAAAAGTAGACTGACAGGTATCGTCTTAATTTTTATAGACTTAGCTTGTATAGACTTAGCTTGTATAGATTTAGTTTGTATATGGTCGTATCAAAAAATTAAAACTATTGTTATCAAGCTGCCAGATTGAGCTGCTCATACTTCTTCAGTGAGTAATTGTGGAAGCGTGGGGAGTTCACTGTTTTCGCTCTCTCTCTTTTATATAATCAGCAGTAAAGCTGTTAAATCATTCTTTCTGATATCTGTCGTTAGCTATTTCATTTTGTAAAAACAGGTTTCAATTTGTAATGAATGCAAAGGTTTTGGCGACCAATTTCACATAATAGTACTCGAATAACTCACAATATTTCATCAAAACCTACATTTAGCAACGAATTTGTCACAAAAACTTACAGTTGTTCTTTTAACAAATTAAAATAATTGATACTTTAAAAATTCAGAAGAAAAGATAATAGTATCAGTGTCAAATAAATGCTTTCAGAGTAAAAACAACAAAGACCAGGTTGATATTCTTTTCGGAAAAGTTAGAGCGACTTACGGGTAGTTGATTAAGTCACTTTTTAACAATCCCCAACAATAAAAGGAAAATAAAATGAACCGAAAGCCTAGTCTTCGAGTTTTTCTCTCGTCCCTTGCTGTATTAACAGCTGTTACCGGTTGTAAAACCGTTGATGATGTTCCTCCGGCAATCGTTGTTAATGGTGCCAACCCGGCGAAAGTGATTGAAGGCACTAGATACACTGATGCGGGTGCAACGGCCTATGATATTACTGATGGCAAAGTTATTGTTATTAAAACGGGTGAAGTTGATACACAAACACCGGGTGAATACATTATTACTTATTCCGCTTCAGATAAATCCGGGAATGAAAGCCAGTCAAAAAGAACCGTCATTGTAGAACCTGATAGTACAACGCCAGTGGAAGATAGAGAAGCGCCGGTCATCACTATCACTGGTAGTAGCCATATAGAAATAGAGGTTAACACTAATTATTCTGATGCGGGTGCAACTGCAACCGATAATGTTGATGGAGAAGTAACGGTTAATACTGAAGGAGAGGTTAATTCTGGCACACCTGGTACTTATACGATTACTTATACTGCAACAGATGAAGCGGGTAATACGGCTACCGAAACACGAACGGTTCAGGTGACAGATAGCAATGAACCAGAGTTTACGGTAGATGGAGAAAATATCGTTGGAAAAGTTTATGTTCCTCTTGGGGATGGGACTCGAGGTTCATTTAATTTACACGTATTGAACGAACCTATCAATGGAAAATCCGCGCCAGAAAACTTTGCGAATACAAAGAAAAAATGGCAAGACATGTACCAGAAAATTGTGGATAAAGGTATGCATCCCAATGAAATAAAAAGACTTCTGGCGGGGATTTCCAGGGAAAACAAAAGTAGTGGTGTCTACATCAGGCCTGATGCGCCCACTTGCGGATATACGGGTGCACCAGGTACAATCGGGTGTGGTACTAACGCTGGTTTCGGTACTATGGCACATGAAAATATGCACGGCTGGCAATGGCAGGCTGCTCAAGGAGATAGTAACAATGATGTTTCAGTTGGATTCATGGATTTATTTACTCACTGGACCAACTGGGTGCACCATACACGCCAAAGCAACCCGGAAAAATTAAGAGGAAATGGATGGAACCTGGATTACAAGAATTACGGGTTGCAAAATGATGCAGAATGGATGGCTCAGGTGTTTTCTGGATGGCTTAATGGTACGAGTATTGGCTGGGCTGGAAACTGGGAAGCCATGGAGGGGAGCTACCCTGAATATGCTGAGTTTTTTAAATGTTTATGGGAAGAAGGTAGAGGTTTCCATGGTTGTAAACAGTTAGTTTCTCTGGATATTAGACATCAGCAATATAAACCATCGGCTATCACCCAGTTTCCATCGGTTCCTGGTTTTTCTAACGAAGACTCAACAGCCATCTGGAAAGTTTGTGCTAACGCATCGGACAAAGCACGTTATACGAACCGGTTTAACGCTATCATCGATAGAGTGTCGCCTAACTTACCTGGTTCGCCCGCAAGCCGTTATAATATGAGCACCGGCGATTGTAACCATGATGGCACCACTGACTGGGTTTGTACTTACTCAGGACCAGGTCCTAACGGCGGGAAGTATTTATGGAATGTAGATAATAAAGAAGGGGCTTACACATTTATTCTTGGTGGTAAGCAGGGGGATAGTTATGCTGAGTATTTACAGGATGCTAATTCACCAGCACTGGGTAATCGAATTGTTCAACCGTGGATGCGAGAATGGCAGGGAAAACATGGTAGTTGTAATGGTGCTGCACAATTAAACTATCGCTCTGAAAGCTGGGTCAGAGAGTACCTGGGACGTAACTATATCAGAGGGTTGTAAATCAGAGAGTTGTAAATCAGAGAGCTATAAATCAGAGAGCTATAAATCAGAGAGCTATAAATTCTGGTTATCACACTGGTAGTGTAAAAGAAGCACTTAATGACTCATACTTTTTTGGCTGATGGCTACAAAAGTATGAGTTTTTCTTTTCATCTGTTTATTTTCTCAGGTTAATCAGAATAGATATTCTGATGCAGGCGTAATTTATCATCGATCAGAATAACTCCAACTTTATCCAGTATATCTAAATTGGGGTTGAGCATTAACGCTGTTGAATAGACACCGCTTTCCATGACAGAGTTACTGAGCACCGTCGCTGAAAGAATGGACTGGCTTTGTGCCGTTTGATCGCCAATAATATGTGAATAATTTTTTCCGCTGACAACCAGTGAACGTTCATAATGGGCTGAAGTGGTTAACCCCTGGTCAGATAATTGAACCATCGCAATACTTTCTGTTGGATTTTCAGGATTTTTTATGGCAACGACAAAAGGAGAACCATCTGGTTTATTACCATTGGCAAAAATATCACCACCAAAATTAATCAGAGAAGAGCAACCGGATTTTCTGGCGATGGCTGCTCCTTGATCGACAGCGTATTCTTTTATAACCCCGCCCAAATCTAGCTTGACATAGGGATTGTTAAAGACAATTTTATTATCTTTAACAAACCAGCTACCCTGACCAGTGAATGGTTTTAACTGGCTTCGGTACTCTTCAATTTCAGTCGACTGTTTAAAACCGGCGCGTTGCTTAAAAGTACCCACAGTAACATCAAAAATTCCTTTAGTCTGTTTTTCGAGTTTTCGAACACTTTGCAGAACCTGTTGTGTTTCATCGTCAATGTTTATCGTTGTTGTTGAATGCTCTCTATTATTTAGTGAAGAAAGAAATGATTGTTCATCGTAAAAATTATATTTTTTCTCTAATCTTCGAGTGTTTTTTTTAATTGATTTTGCAATGTTTTCTGCTTTTGCTTTATGAGGCGCAAAGATCTGAATCTCGCAAGGCGTTGTCATACAGCTAAATTGAAAAGTGTATTTTTTTTGTTCTGTTTTCACGGTTTACCTGCAACTTAATAAGATCATGAAGAAGTTTACTGACGATGTGTCATATACCATTCGAGTTTTTCAGCATCGGTCCACTCTAAAACCTGACGAGTTTCTATTTTTAGGGTTTGTATCGCATTTTCTATGGCGACCAGTGCGCGAGAGTCAGTAGAAAACTGAATGCTTTTGATTGAGCGATTGAACCCATTTGAGTCTCTGGCTGTTTTTAATGATTCAACCAGGCGTGCTTCATTTTCTATTGAGAACAGTTCTAATCGCCCTTGAGTTAATGCGACTAATGCAAGTTTGCCATCCTTGGAAATTTTAAAGGCTTTAATTTTATCGGAAGCGATTATATTCTTTAGTAAAGCTGGAGAGGCCTGTTGAGTGGTGTCATAAATGGAAAGTTGATGACTATCGTAGGTACGTACCGCCACTCTGGTATTATTTGAAAATGACTGAATGAGGTCCGGAAAACTATGACCGGTATCAATGAAAGCTTGCTGTTCACTGGTTTCGGTGTTGATAATGGCAAACCCTTTTGGGTTTAACAGTCCGACATAGGCTGTGCGGCCTGTTTCGTCAATGGCTACCGAACGAGCCTTGCCAGTAAGATCGGTTTTTTGTATTAAATTAAAGTTCGCTGTATTGAGTAAAACCAGGCTACGGTTATCACTTGCCAATACAACTCTGGAGCCATCTGCGGATAATGCGATATCCTGCAGTCTGTCTTCCGAATAATAATTGGTATTATTTGATGTAAATTCACCGAAAAGCATAAAGGGAATGTTCATTCGGTCATTAAGGTTTGCTCTGTAGATACCGACACCTCGTCCGCCGCCCTCTTTTTTATGTTTTTCGACGGCAACAATTGCACTGGATTTATCCGGGGTTATTTTTACATGAGTTAAAACCTGTTCGGTTGCACCTGTTATAGCGTCTACCTGGTCACGTCTGGCAGGAGAGCTGGCGAATAAAGCTGATGAAATAAATAAAGGCAGGTCATTGGTAACGTCCATTATTGTCAGGCGATTACGAAACCGAGAGCCGATAACGGCCAGGTCATCAACAACATCAATAGCGACATTGGTTTCTTCTTCGTGATCCAGATTCCAGCTAGTGGTTTCAGCTGAAAGTGTGGCAGAAATGGATTCTGACAATGAACCTTGTAACGCAATGCCGGCTTGATCAATGGTTGTACTTAACGAACCTGAGCGGTACATTTCGTCAACAACGGCTGCGGTCGCTAAATAATGTTTCTCCGGTGAAAGTGCCTGCCCTTGAATCATGCTGGCAGAAATTAATGCTGCTTGCTGAATAATTGAAGCATCAACTGCATTTGACGTGTCAACATAATCCAGGCCGGCTAACACCTCGGCGTTGGCAATTTTCAGATCACCCTGGTACAGGGAATTCAGTGCCGAAGAAGTATTGCCTGAATGGTACGGGTTATAATGGCTTTCATTCACGACCAGGCTGGTAAATACACTGACATTAACATCATTGTCTTCAGTGTTAGTGGCGGATGCCGGTGTGGCGGCATATAGCGCTAACTGTTTGTCTTTGCTGACAGCCAGTAAAGATACCTTTGCAGCAATGCTGCTACTAACGGCTGCTTCGGTAAAGCTGAATTTCCCCTGTTCGAAAGTTTGCTCTACTGGTTCGGAAGCGCTATCGCAACGTCCATTTTGATTAATATCAAAACATATCTGAGCATCGACAAGATATTCACTGGCAAATACTCTACCGGTGACTCCACCTTTATATTCGTACTTTATTGGTGGTGTTTCAATGACTGGCGTTGAACAATTGACGGCATTTGAACTGACCTGAGAAGTATCACAGCTCATTGCTGCATAGTCTTCGTTTTCGCAACTGGTTATTAACAGGGTTGCGGCACCTAACAGGGTCGTCAGTAACCTGTGTTCAAAATAGCTTTTCATTTTCTACCTTTTAATATTTATATTGTGCGCCAATATGAGTCCAGTAAAGATCCAGACCGCTAGATTGTGATTGATGACCGGAGTAGATATTCCAGCTGAGTTTTTCACTTTGTAAATACTCGATACCTAATTGAAAGGTCCAGGAGTGATAATTACCTAAACGGTGGTCGGCACTGGCGTAGCTATTTTCATCGAATACATTATCATCTGCATCATGGGCCTTAAAAAAATTGGCAGCCGTTTGCTTGTAATAACGAACTAACGGATTAAAACGAAAGTTTGTTCCAGCATAGTGATAACTTCTTAAATCAATGGTATGCGATTTGACTGCCCAGCTATCCTGATAGTATCGATAAGAGGTCTGGAGAGCATTAGAACTATTGAGTGATTTTGACAATTGCGCCGAGATCCCGCCTGATTTTCTCTCTTCGGGACGCTTCTCTCGTGTAAGGTAGTATTTAAAATAAGGAGAGGCTGGGTCAAGGGAAACGTTGATTCGAGTCACTACATTAAAATACGGATTGGATAAGTGGCCTTTTTCAAGAATTCCGTAAAGATTAATTTTTGCGACCAGGGTCTGGTTGAAAACTTGTGTTAAGCCCAGTTGAAAGTTGCTCAGATCAAAATTGTTCCATTCATCTTTCAGATAATCAAAAACATCATTTTTCATAAAGGATGCGCCGACGCTGATCGAACGGTTACGACTTCTATCAGTATTGATCAGATAATCAGCTGATATGCCCGTATTTTTAAAGTCATCTTCTTCTGAGTAACTGGCACCCAGATTAATTTCATTCCGGTATTCCGGCGTTCTATAGGTATACAGAGCAGCTAATGAATTACGAAAATCATCCAGACCAATATTTTTGTAGATCAGGTCGTCAGAAGATTTGAAACCGTCACCAATAATTCCTTCAATCTGTCGAGTATCTCGGCAGAGCTCGTAGTAGTTACCATCTTCATCTATACAGGGTGATGCACCGCTTACCGCGTCAGAAACTTCTGCAGCTGATGCGCCGCTGACTGAATCCCAGGTGGGTGAGGCGCCGGAAACGGCATCCCAGTTGTATTCTAGATTAAGCGTGTGGTTTGCCCCAAAATCATGTTCAAAAATCACCTTTCCATCATCGACATCAATTCGGTCGTCGTTCTCAGAATATTTCTGAGCCTGAATTAACGCTTTGTTTTCGGCGATAGTTGTTAGTGGTAAAACAGCCGTTACTACTGAGCCAAGAACCACTAATTTTAATTTGTTTTTATTGTTAAACAAGTTAACTTCTCCAATACCTTTTTAGTTACAACCGCAACCACCGCCAGAAACGCCACCACCACCTTTAGAGCCTTCTTTGGAGGTAAAGATATGTTCTTCAAATTTCTTAATCATTGGGTTTGGCCCTCCAAACTTGACAATGTCTTGTGCTAAAGTGGCTTTTTCCCAGGGTTTTACAGGGGTTATGCTGCATCCACTAACCAATATCACTGGTACCAGCAACCCTGTCACTTTCAACATTTTTAAATCCAAACGAATCTTTGTTTTCATTTCACGCCCAGCTTTTTCAGATCAGATTTTATTTTATGGCCAATTTCATCGATAGCGCCAATTCGCTTTCCAATAATTTTATTGTCTTTTACGTAATACAAAGCGGGCATACCTATTGGGTTAAAATGCTGAATGACTTTTTGTTCGGTATCGTTATAAACCGGAAAATCAATGGATAACTTTTTCTGGAAACTAATGGCATCACTCAGTTTTTTATCAACATCTACACCCATGACTAACGTTTTGCCACTGGTTTCTGTTGAAATGTATTTTTTTAAATCAGGGATCTCTTGTGCACAGGAGGCACACCAGGATGCAAAAAAATCCACAACGGCAACTTTTCCTTCTGGAATGTTGAGTTTACGGGCAATCTCTGGAGAAATTGTGTCACCTATTTCTAAAGCGGTTGCAGGTAGTGAATTGAAAAGTAGTGAATTGAAAAGTAGTGATATTAACGTGATAGACCCAAGGGTTGATAACTGATATGTTTTTTTTAATATCATTTTGTTTTTCCTTCTTTATTGTGCATTTCTCACTTTGAGTGATCAATTGAGTGAATAGAAAAAGCCGAACATTGAATGCTAAATCAATGTTCGGCTTCTCGTTGATGTTACTCGGGAGATCTTAAAACTCTTATCTGGTTAGTACTTCTGGAAATATACTGTGCAGCATATAGCCACTGACCATCTGAGGAGATACCGGCACGGCGTTGACGACCATGGGCAAACAAACTTAATTCCTGTTGGTTAATGGTATCAATGACAGTCACGCCAATGCCCCATATGGATGCGTAAGCCGTTTTGTTAATCACATCAAGGGTCTGGACTCTGGCAAAGTAACCTGTATTAAATGCCGGCGCCTGCTCCTGACTTAGATCGTTAGATTTGTATTGATGTATCTTTGCTACACCGCTTCCAGTTCCAATAAACAGGGTGTCATAATTGGTACCGCCTAAAGCGATGGAGCGAGCCGAAAATCCTTCAATTGCCGGGGTCTGGCTTAATGGTGTTCCATTACCCGCCTGATTATACTGTGCAACCGCTCCGTCGATTGCGACATACACCGACTGTGCATTACCACTCACTTCAATCGCTGAAGCCGTGTCTGCAACTTTGATGTTATCCATGACTACAACCAGTGCTTCTGGATTGGCGACATTGATAATGACTGCTTTTCGACTGGTTGTCTGGTCATTGGCTGTCACTTCTACCACGATTGCAACATGTCCATTCACCAGATGACTCAGGCTTTTGATGGTGCCACCAAATTGATTGGTGGTTGCAGTTCCAACCAGGTCGGCTTCACCATCAGCAATGGATAAGTCATCAACTTTGTACACCAGCAATGCGCCAGGATAAGTCATATCAGCAGCGTCTTTTGCACCAGGAGTTGCAATAATCACATAATCATTATTGATAAACTGGGTACCAACAGGACGCGACTCATTAACCACCTTGCCGTCAACAACCTGATAAGCATAAATACCTGGAAGTTGCTGGCCCTTTAAGCCTTTTGTATCACTGGTTGGCGTTGTTGTCAGCGCATAAAAAGGGCTATTGTCCGTTTTGCGTTTGACCAGGTTAAAACCGCCGTAGCCTCGAAAAACCGGAACCGCTCTTGTTCCATCTGGACTCACATCAATGTAGCTGACGTATCCTTCACTAAACTGACCGCCTTCCAGCGCGACTCCCTGTTCTGGTAGTGCTTGTGGTGCTTTTCTCACTTTGGTATCAATTGATATTTGATCAGTGAGGTGAATATTTCTAAAGCGATAATCGAGTGTTGCGGTTAAGGTGCCTGTTGCATCGCCCGACGGGTCCCGGGTGACAGCACCGAGCTTTTCTGTTTCTGTCGCAGTGACATTAATCGCAGGGTTAGTGGTTGACCAGCTAATTGTTGAATGGTTACCAGCAGGAATCTCAGTAAACAGAGCGAGATCAGAAACGATTAAATCCATGCTTAATCCATGATTAAGATTATCTCTGGTAATATAAGCTTTATCCAGTGCGAGTGCTTTTTCAGGAGTAATAACGTCGCCGATAGTTAGTTTTGACAAGGTTATTCCTTCGGAATTAGCGGCAACAATATCGCCATTATTATTGATTGATAGTGCACGTACTCTTGATGAGCTCGGAATTAATTTTTCCATTCTGACTTCTGCGGCTGACAGGTTAAATAACCAGGTTTCATTCCGGTGGTGACCAGAAATAACTGCGTATTTGCCATTGGGAGAAACCGATGCCGTCTGAATGACTTGATCCGCTTCGACAGATAATGGTAGTTCTTTTGTGACTTTCATATTTTCCAGATCAACGACTCTGGCAAAGGCTTTTTCTTTATAGATTAATGCCTGTTTACCCTCATCAAAAAAGACCAGGTTGTCTATGCCATCACTAATGGTCAGGCTGACTTCTTTTTCGATAGCGTTTGTCGATCGATTAAATTTGTGAAGCTTTGAAAAAGTGACCGGGTTTGCTTTACTATCACCTTTAGCTAATAAATAAATAGCGTTTCCGTCAGGAGAAAAGTAGGCTGAATCAACATCGATGCTTGCTGGTAGAGTCACGCGCTCACCCGTTTCGGAAAGGTCGGCGTTAAGAATAATAAAATCTTCCATTACCGGATCTTCAACAAAAATCTTACCATCACCAGCGATGAAAAATTTATCTACTGTTTTGCTGATATATCGTTTCGAGTTAGCCGAATCATGGTTATCAGCGATACCTGCGTCGCTAACAGCAACTCGAAACAGACCATAACTGGTATCGAATTCATTACCAACGTCGCCTTTTGGTTTCACAGAAACATAAACATAACGACCATCAGCTGATGATTTAATAGACCTTAATTTATGCTCACTAGCGCCACTTACAGTGTCTTTTGCAAAACGTGCAGCATCTACGGCTGCAAATAATTTGGTTGATCTGGTTTTTGGGGTATTACCTGAGGTATCAATTACGATGAGCCGGTTGTGATAATGTGTTCCGGCCACAACCATATTTCTCCCATTTAAAATAGCGACCCCATCAGTTCTTTCGTCGTGGTCAGATAATTCCCAGCTCACTGAGTTTTCTGTTAAACCAACTTCTTGTTTAACAAAACGTTGAGCTGCTATTTCTTCAGCGCTTACTGAAACGTCAAATTTAGATTTATCGGTGACAATTTTATTAATGACCGCACCAATAGCTTTATAGGGGTGAGTTGCAGTGTCGATGGCGATGGCATTTCCCACCGAGGTTAGCCATTTTGCCTGTTCTGCATTAGCCAGCTCCTGGGTAATCTGCAAGTTAGTCAGGTAATTGGTTGCATTGGTTGAAGATGTGTTGATTGCAGGGTTAAATAATACTTCGTTGTAGACCAGACTGCTGAATACAGAAATTTCTGTACTTGTAGGGGAGGCGGTTAACAGGCCTCCGCTGGTTGCTTCAAATATTGTAGGATGTGTTGTTGACTGAACTGATGTTGGAATTTTGTTGTCAGTTAAGTCCTGAGAACTGGTTTCTCCAGTATCACACCTGGCATTTAAATTTTGATCAATACAGAGTTTCCCACTAATGACTGTTGGTGCTTTTGTCTGTGGAGCAGGAGTGGATTTATCACTTGAACCACAGCCTGATAATGTGCCACCAGACAGCAAGATAGTAATATATAAACTAAGGTTCTTCTTCTTCATTTTCATCTTTTAGATTCCTTAAACTCTATCATCAATTAAACAAAATGTATTAATTCACGATTGTGGTGTGGATAAACCGCATCAGCTTATTATATCTTTATCGCAAATGCAAATCTTAATGATCATCATTCTCAATTGGAAGGGGGAGTCCATGCTCTTGTTTTTTATCAGGTATGGGTAGCACAAACCCTGATGTGCTAAGGATGGTGTTTCCAGACTATACTGTGGAATAATAGAAAAATATCGACTGAAAGTTGCTCCTTAAGCATCGCTTTATTACCCGGAACAGCAAAATTTCCGGGTGATTGACAGTTTGGTTTGGAAGCTGAGTAATAGACGGAACAGGCAAAATCAGATTATTGCTAAAGCAGCTCTCATGTATCGGAATACTCTAAGGTTAATCAAGGTTAATTAATATGAAGGGTATCTTACTAGTTTTTCTCTCTGGTTTTATCTTTAATCAGGCCATTAACGCTAATGAACTTGATAAAGCCTCATTAATACAGGTTGCGTCGAGCTATGAAGCAATTCAAGCATTAAATAATCAATATGAAGGCAAAAACATCAGTCTCTTTTTTACCCAGTTTGGAAAATCATCAGTTTCAAACAAGCTTGATGATGGAAGCCAGTATTTTTATGGCGCAGGATTAAATATTACGGTACTGGTAACGACTGATAAATCAGGTATTATACGATTTGTCAGAGCAATAAAATAAAACTGATAACTTAGCTACTCTTACTATTGACGCTATAACTCTAAAAAGAATAATGGATATTATAAATGATCTCGCATACTACGTTAGGCACAAACAATCTTGAGAAAGCTGGCTTATTTTATTCTGAGATACTTAGTTTGATAGGTGGTACTCAAATACATCAATCGGATACGGTGATTTTCTGGGAGTTTGAAAATTCCAGCCCAAAACTGGCTATTACAGTCCCATTTAATGGTGAGCCAGCAACCCTGGGAAATGGAACAATGGTGGCATTCAGCCTTTGTAGTACTGATAAAGTAGATGAAGTGTTTGCAATGGCTTTAAAATCCGGTGCAGTCAGTGAAGGGGAGCCCGGAGAAAGAAATGGCGGCGCGTATTATGGTGCATATTTCAGAGATCTGGATGGAAATAAAATCGCCATATTCTATCGATGATAGCAAGTAAAAAAAAGAGAGTTATTAATTTGAAGACAATCGGTATGTCAGGTGGTATGAGTTTGGGGCATAGGCTGTTATGTCGGGATGCTCTGAAATAGCGCTGCTAATTCAGCAAATACATACGGCCATGTCCTTATATGACACAACAGCAATTTATGCTGTACTCCCTTACAATAAAGAAGAAATGTCCAGATCAGTACAAGCTGGTTTATCTTATAATTTTATTTGCTGTTTTTTATATGTGCGTCATTTATTTTCTTTACATTTTGTGCTTTCGTTGCTTCTGGAATATGTGACATCTGATGAAACATATTTCTTAATTTAATCGACTGGTCATTTGCTTTGAGATGCTTTTTGATTTCATCATGGGAGGCTCCATCATCGCACTTTTTGCTGCCCAATGTTTTATTTTGTGTTGAGCTGCTATTATCAGAGAATGTAGGTGCTATATTACTATTTATACTAGAACTATTCATTTTGCTACCTGCTTTTTAAAAGGAACAACGACATTCTGAGTAAATGTTGAGTTAAAAACAAGCAGGTAGATGTAAGGAATCGTAAAACATGTTGAGCAGAGCTGTAGACGTACATGGTTCAGAACAGCAGAACGTTTGATTAACAGTTCCAAAGTATCAGGTGATAATAGTCTGTTATTAATGCATGGTAATCATGGGGGCTGGAGGCTTGGGAACTGGAGGACAGTCATATTGTTGTTTGTCAGGTGGCTCAACTGGCAATACAGAAGAACTAGAATAATAATCTGCTAATTAATAAAGCATTCTTATTTTATCTTGCTTGTATCAGATAGTCTTATCAGTGATTACTAGTTTATTAAATGTGAAAAAAACTGTAAGCTGATGCATAAATTTAATCATTATGATTGACGAGCTTACACTCAAATTTTTATGGCGTTGATAGCTATCGATAAATAAACATATTACGGAGACCAGAATGTATAAAATACTTTTTATCTTACTATTTTCATCTAATACGGCTTTTGCAGGTAATGTACAGGGGACTGGAACCATTAAGAATGTTTATTTTCACTCAAAGGATTCTGTGCTTGCCGCCGACTGGAAAGGAATGCTTCAGGTTGAGCTTAATTCATTGAGCTGGAATGTTCAAACGGATTGTAATACCCAATATGTCGCTGTTCGTGAAAAAGACACCCATCTGGTATCCGCTATACTGGCTTCTAAAATGGGAAATAAGTCGATTACAGTTTATGCCAATGATAATTTAAAGGCAAGTGGCTCTTATTGTTTTTTACGGGCTGTAGGTATCTGATATCAGGCTATCGCTCAAGGGCATATAAAATCTAAATAACGATTAAAAATAAGTCGATTAACTAATTTTTAAGAGGCGTAATGATGGCAAGGCCAACTACAAAAAAAACTCTGATCGAAGCAGCCAATGGCAACTTTGAAATGCTGTGGACAGTGGTTGACTCAATGAGCAATAAAGCTTTAACCACTGAGTTTAATTTTTCTGCTGATTTAAAGAAAAAAGAAGCCCACTGGAAGCGAGATAAAAATCTTCGAGATGTATTGATTCATCTTTATGAATGGCATCAATTACTCTTAAACTGGATTAAAGCTAACATGACGGGAAACAAATCAGATTTTCTCCCAGAGCCTTATAACTGGAAAACCTATGGCGATATGAATGTTGAGTTCTGGAAGAGACACCAGAGTACCCGGTTAGACAAGTCAAAAAAAAGTTTGAAAGCGAGTCATGAAAAGGTATTAGCGTTAATACAGACTTTTTCTAGCGATGAGCTTTTTATCAAAAAACACTACAACTGGACCGGTACAACCTCTCTGGGCAGTTACTGCATTTCTGCGACGTCCAGTCATTATGACTGGGCGATAAAAAAAATGCGCGCACATATGAGAAATGTGAGTAGTCAATAGCTTTGCTGATGGAATTATCTGGAAAGCCTTATTGTTTAAATTCATCTGGCACGGGAGGCTGTCCTGTATGGCACGGAAGTTTATCGGTGATTTCGTGCCAGCTAGCCTTTTGCCCCGTGAACGCATGACGAAACTCTTTTGTTTCCGGGTCGGTATCTAACGTACCAGCCAGTAAGATAATGAAATTAGTGTTTTCAATTTCTACAGGAACTGGTGAGCCACAATTTTTACAGAATGCTCTTTTATAAACTGGTGGTTCATTTAATACTGGAGCAGTATATTCATTAATCAACTCAATACCGCTCTTCCAGCTAAAGCCCTCTTTTGAAGTTAGTAGTTCAGGCGCATAGGCTCCCCCTGTTGCTTTTCGGCAACGTATCGCATGGCATTTTTGAATGGGGGTAACAGTACCGCTTATTTCAAATTGAACGCCATTACATAAACAACTGCCTGTAATTGTTTTCAAATTTTCAATCTCCAGTGAGTTTCAAGGTTAAATTTTATGCGTCAGGCTAGTGCCTGTGGTCAGGTCAGTACGAGTCGTCAGGTAAGTACCAATCGTCTACAGGAGCCTCCGATACTCAGGTTACCGGAAAACAACGCAGTATGATTCACAATTTTGTCTGATATTTACTTGTTAACGCTCTTAATCGTAGTATAAGTCATTTGAGGGTATTTGAATCTATTCATGATGAGTTATTGATATTATGGGATGGCAATGAGGTTTACGGTGATTATGTAAAACAGCCATGTAACAGCATTGTAACGGAAAGCTTTTCTACACGTCTTTCACAAACCTGTTTTAGAGAAATATCAGAGCAACCAATCGTTAATTTTGAATTGAATGCCAGTTATTTCGGGTATCAATCAGCGCTATTGATAATAAATAACGCTTCCGTTTTATTAAAAGACTTTTAGTAGTTTTTGATGGTGAGCATATAATGAGACGTTTTAATGGAGTAAAAAGCTGGCTTTTACTGATGCTTTAGTAGTGGCCAAATATCTTTATTGTGTATCTCTCATCAGATTTATAAAATTATTGAACAAGTTTGCTGCGTTGGGATAGCCATAACTGGCTGTATAAACCTTTTTGAGATAACAGGTCTGGATGAGTACCCTGTTGTACCAGTTCTCCTTTGTCTAATACCAGAATCTGACTGGCATGCCTGACGGTACTCAATCGATGGGCGATCATTATTACCGTACGATTCTCTACCAGTTTACTTAATGCTCTCTGTAACTCATATTGAGAATCACAATCTACTGAAGCCGTAGCTTCATCTAATAGCAACACCGGCGCATCTTTTAATAATGCCCGGGCAATGGACAGTCGCTGTCTTTCACCGCCAGACAATCTCATGCCAGCTTCACCAACCTGGGTTTGGTATCCTTGAGGTAAAGCGACGATAAAATCATGACAGTTAGCTGCCTTGCAAGCATTTATTACCTCTTCATCCGCAGCTTCGACTTTACCTATTTTAACATTTTGCATAATGGTGCTGTCGTAGAGTTGTACCTGTTGAAAAACCATGCTGACATTTTCGTATAAATGCTCAGTGCCTACGGCTCGTAAGTCATGACCCCCCAGGTAAATTGCTCCTGATTGTGGGTCGTAAAATCGAGCCAGTAGATTCATTAGCGTACTCTTACCAGAGCCTGATGGTCCGACAATGGCTGTGACGCTATTTTGGGAGGCAGTAAAAGACATATTTAATAAAGCTGGTTTACTGTCGTAGCTAAAACATACATTGTCAAAGTGAACATCAAAGTTTTCTGGTGAGATGCCTTGCTCCGGTTCTGTTAGTAGAGTGCCTGAAAACAGGTTTTGCACCCGGGCTTCACTTTGAGCAGCAAGCCGTAAAACCGTGATATATTCGGCCATTTCGAGCAAAGGCCCAAGCAGTTTATGAGCGAGTAGAAAAAATAGTAGCCAGGTAATATTGGCATCGGCGGAGTCCAGTCTGACAGCGCAGAGCAATAATAAAATAATCAGACCCGATTCCAATATAAAGCGGTAAGCGACCACTGGGCCTGCTCCCCAGATTTCTACTCCCAGGCTGAGGTCTTTGATCTCATCAAAACGTTGTTTTAATTTGCATAGCCATACATCGGCTCGATTAAACAGACGCAGGGTTTTAATGCCACTGACAAACTCTACCAACATACCGGCGGTGTCGCTAAATTTTTCCTGCTTACGTTGACCAATATGGACAAAATAGTTTCTTGCACTATTCAGAGTCCATAGCGCCAATGGCAAGCCTGCAACCAGGCTGAGAGCTAGCTGCCAGTCAAACCAGAGCAATCCGGAAAATAACATTAATGGTAGCATTGCAGCAGCAAACAGGTCGGCAGCGATATGAGTAAAGATCGATTCGATTTTTTTAATATCGTCAATAAGGATATCTGAAAGGTGACCTGCACGGTACTGATATAATTGTGCCAGAGGCAGGCATCGTATACGCGCGATAATACGCTCTCGATACGATGCCATAATTCGATAGCTTCCCATAAAGCTTTGTTTTTGTCCCTTATAGGCAAAAAATAGCTGGCCAATAAATATGGCTAACAATAAAAATAATAAAGTGAAAAAGGAGTCGCCCGGAGGATTCCCCTCTGGTACTGATGTTGTGTCTTTTAGTTCGGTAGTAAGCCAGTAAAAACAGATCACAAATGGTAGTGTTTCAAATCCACGTTCTACTGTTCTGAGAGCCAATCCCCAATAAAACTGATGAGCAGAGCAATGGCTGTGTTTTATCACTCGCAAAATACTGGCGAGAATACTATGATTAATGGCGACATTTTGTTTATCCATCGACTAGCTCCTTCAGCTGTAGATTGCTTATACCGATAGACCAGGACTCACATTCAGACTGCTGTTGCCATAGTCGCTTATAGAATGAGTTACGTGTTAATAACTCTGAGTGTTTACCAATATCCTTAGTGTTACCTTTATCCATTATTACGATCTGATCTGCACTTTCAATACCGTAAGCTCGATGAGTGATCATCAGTATAGTTTTATCTGGGTATAGTGTTTTAACGTCTTGATAAAATGCCTGCTGAGTGATGCTGTCCAGTGCTGCAGATGCTTCGTCTAATACCAGAATCGGAGTGTTTGCCAATAATGCTCTGGCAATAGCAATGCGCTGTCTTTCTCCACCAGATAAATTGACGCCTTGCTCTGTGATTAACGTATCGTAACCGTTAGAGAGAGAAGAGATTAAAGTTTCTGCCTGTGCGGCTTTGACCGCTCGCTTAATTTCCTGTTCAGTTGCGTCGGGACGCGCCAGACGAAGATTTTCTTTAATGCTACCTTGAAATAAAAAAACTTCCTGTGTCGCGATAGCTATCAGCGTAGAACGTTGTTGCTGGCTTAGCGCCTGTAGTGACACATTGTTAAGTCGAATGGTTCCTGATTCTGGTTCTAGTAATCCTCCTGATAATTGTGCAATGGTAGATTTGCCTGCCCCGGAAGGACCGAGCAATACATTAAAACTGCCTGGTTTTAAGATCAAATTGAAGTTTTTGATAGTTCCGTTGTTGGTTTGGTTCGGGTAACTAAAGCCGGTGTTGTCAAACTCCATTTTAATTGGATTTTTAAAGTTCAGTTTGTTGGTTTTCTGTTGAGTCTCTATTTTGAAAACAGGTTCCAGACGACGTAAGCCTGCCATTACTTCGTTTATCTCCATTAAAAAACGGCTGACTTTTAATAATGGTTTTAACATCCCTGAGCCGAGTACTATGACCATCAGTACTTGCTGTATGCTAACGTAGGAATTTGCATGAAGCCAGGTGCCGAGTGGTAAAATAAAGAATACACTTGCAGCTAACAAACTGCTAAAGAGTGACCAGCCGGGGATTGTCTTTGTTGTGAGCTCTCTTACCACTCCGTAGTAATCTTCCAGACGTTGGCGCATCGTTTGAAAATTGGTTGCATCCTGACGAAAAATTTTTACTACTGGCATGTTACGAATATATTCAACCATTGCACTTTCCAGTGCGGCTGATGCCGCACTGAACTGATCGTATTGTTGACCGGTGTTGCGCATAAATAAAGCTGACGTCATGATGGCCAGTGGTGCAGTGATTAAAGCAGCCAATGCCAGACGCCAGTCTATCCAGAACAGATAGCTTGTTACTACGAGAGGCCCGAACAAGGCTGCAAATACTTCTACTGTGTGATGAGCTATTACATTTTCAACGTTTTCCACATCTTGCAATACTGATTGCTTTAACTGGCCGGAATGACGTGATTGCAACCAGCTCAGGGGGGCCCAGGCAAGATGGGTGACTAACGTTTTACGTGTATCCAGTAAAATGGAATAAGCTGCTTTGTGACTTAGTGCATAGGCTACGGCGTAAAGACCGGTTTTTAATAGTAGTGCTATTGCTAACCAGATAGATAACTCATAAAACCTGGCTGCGGGATCTATCGGAGATTGTAAGATAGCATTGATTGCCTGAAAGATAACCCAATAGGGAATCATTTCACAAATAGCAGCAACGGCGGTCAGGAGTAGTGCTATAAAAATTTTGAACCTGTGTTCTGATGTGAGTCGCCATAGCATTTTCCAACTTTTATTGTTCGTTTTGCTTTCCATTGTTTTAATGTTTTCCGCACGTATAGAGTTAACAATGATGAACTTGTCAAAGTAAAATCATTATTATCGGAGCCAGGATATTTAATTGGACACTATTCTAGGAACCGTTAAAGCACCATTCTCCCCGTATCGGTTCAATACCCCCCCAAAATGTTACCGCCATTTGTGGTGAGCGTTATTTCATTTTATTTCAACCCTAAAAATACTGATTGGAGGTGTTCTTACCTCTTTCGGGTAGAGGCAAGACGCAAGTCACAATAATTTCACACTATGAGATGAATGAATCATTTGAGATAGCTTGTTGAGTGGATATTAACCGTTAAAACGATCCGGCCGCTAAGGCTGCGCACTCAATAAAAATCAAAAGTCGCATTGTTAGAAAACTAAATTTTTTGATTACTAAGAGGTTTACCATGAAGTCCATTAATTGCACATTATGGCCGGAACAGGAAAAACAAAAATATTGCCGTAAAGGCTATTGGCAGAATTGTTCATCAGGACAACTGCTTCGTCAATGGGCCGCCAGTTATGGTACTAAAACGGCGTTAGTTGACGGAGATATTCGTCTGTCATATCAGGAACTGGATCAAAAAGTTGATCGCCTGGTCGCAGGTTTTTACCGGCTTGGAATTAAATCTGGTGACAGGGTGATTTTGCAAATGCCAAATAGCAATAATTTCGTATTAGTTTTTTTTGCATTACTCAGGTTGGGGGCAATGCCCGTGTTAACTTTACCTGCGCAGCGGGAGAATGATGTTGCCGCTCTTTGTGCGTTGTCTGAGCCGGTAGCCTACATCAGTGCCAACAGTCATCTTGGTTTTAACTACCTTAACCTTGCTAAAAAATTACAGCAGAAATTTACCAGTTTGAAGCATGTCATTGTTGATGGTGAGAGCGCTGGTTTTATCTCACTGGCAGATCTTGATTCGTCACCAATAATTCTGCCTGACCCCGATGCTTTCGAACCCGCTTTGTTGTTACTTTCTGGCGGAACCACTGGTACACCTAAACTAATCCCACGTACGCATGCTGATTATGCTTTCAATGCCCGTGCGTCGGCTCAGTTATGTCAGCTAGATGACAGTACGGTTTATCTGGCAGCATTGCCCATCGCACATAATTTCCCTCTGGCTTGCCCCGGAATTCTGGGGACATTGAGCGTGGGGGGAACTGTTATTATGGCCAGAACGCCCGGTAACGATGAGGCTTTTTCGTTAATTGAGCGAGAAAAAGTTACCATGACTTCTCTGGTGCCTCCACTGGTACAACTCTGGCTGTCGGCTCGTGATTGGGATAAAACCAATATTTCCAGTTTACAATTGTTACAGGTTGGAGGTTCTCGTTTTGAACCTGAATTAGCAAAACAGGTTTCTCCAGTGTTGGGGTGTCAGCTACAACAAGTATTTGGTATGGCTGAAGGGTTGTTGTGTTACACCCGACTGGATGATCCTGAGGAAGTCGTTATCAATACTCAGGGGCGTCCATTATGTGATGATGACGAAATTCGTGTTGTTGATAGTGATGGTGTTTCTGTCGCTCAAGGAGAAGTCGGTGAGTTACATACCAGAGGGCCCTATACCTTACGTGGGTATTACCAGGCAGAACAACATAATAGCACCGCATTTACTGACGATGGTTTTTATAAATCCGGCGATCTTGTGCGGCTGACAGACTTGGGAAACATCGTTGTTGAAGGACGAATCAAGGAGCAGATAAACAGAGCGGGAGAAAAAATTGCGGTTGCCGAAATTGAGCAACAACTTACACAACATCCGGCTATCAGCAGTTGTGCGTTGATCCCGGTTCCAGACGAAGGGCTGGGTGAACGTAGTTGTGCTTTTATTATTGAGCATAAGAGTGTGAGCCTGCAAAACATTCAACAATATTTCAATAGTAAAGGGATACCCAGATATAAGTGGCCGGATCAACTTGAAAAACTTGAGAGTTGGCCTTTGACGGCTGTCGGTAAAATTGACAAAAAACGTTTGCTAAATCTGGCTGTTACTCAACCTTTACCTATTGCTCGTTATGCTGAACATCGAATAAAAGTTGAAGCTAATTCTCTGGAACTGGCGCTACAAGTGATAGAGTCTGGACTGACTGATGAATATGCTATTTATGAGCATAATGAAGAATGGTCAATTGGCATGGGGCGTTATGCCACAATTACTGCAGACAGTCAGCAAGCACAACTCTGCATTCATCATCACGCAAATAGCCAGTTCACTCAATTCCAGAAAAGTCGTCTCTGTGAATCAATTGCTGCTGCCACAGAGCAAATTCCAGTTGCTGACTGGCGGGCTTATGGTGCTGCTAAATTTGAATTGTCTCATGTTTTTTTCGATTTGGAATTTGCAAAGAATAAGGAGAAGGAATCATTACTCGAACTCTTTATTCCCAATTTTGAAGTGCGCATTAAACAGGGTGAAGTGTTATTGCGAGCTATTGATGCCAACCAGTTAACCGCTTTGATTAAGCGGGTACAGGAACTCGATAAACAGTGTTGCGCAAAGCCCAGGTTCAAAGGTTATGAAGTCAAGGTAGATATCAGGGCTCCTCAGTATTCTGATTATCTACGCAATGTGCAAAGTGCAGTCCATGAAATTGCGGCTGGTAAGTATCAGAAAGTGATTTTATCTCGTCGAATCCCACTTCATTCAGATGTAGACCTGATAGAAAGTTACCATAATGGTCGATTACAAAACACACCGGCTCGTTCGTTTTTAGTCAATTATGGCGATTCTATACTGGCAGGCTTCAGTCCTGAAACTGTTGTAGAAGTATCAGCTAACGGTCATATCAGTACTCAGCCGCTAGCAGGTACCCGAGCCTTGGGTGAGGACTCTATTGAAGAAAAAAAATTGCGCGATGAATTGCTGGGCGATAACAAAGAGATTGCTGAGCATGCGGTTTCAGTAAAGTTATCACAGGAGGAACTGAGAGATATATGTGATGATAATAGTATCGCAATCAGTGAGTTTATGGCTGTTCGACGCCGTGGTAGCGTACAGCATTTAGCGTCCAGAGTGACTGGGAAATTATTACCAGGAAAAAATGCCTGGGATGCGTTTGAGTCACTTTTTCCAGCGGTGACTGCGTCAGGTATTCCAAAAAAAGAATCCATTGATGCCATTGTTCGCTTTGAAAAAGAGCCGCGTGGCTGGTATAGCGGCAGTGTAATGATTGTCGACAGTGATGGTGCAATGGACGCAGCATTAGTGTTGAGGTCGATTTACCAGCAAGGAGAAAAAATCTGGTTACAGGCAGGGGCTGGTGTTATCGCTCAGTCGAAACCTGAGCGCGAACTTGAAGAAACTATCGAAAAGCTTAGCTGTATCAGTCAACACCTGCGTAGCAAAGTAACGAGTAAAAACAAGAAAAGCAAGGCGGTAGTCGCATGTCAATAATACAATCAGATCAAGTTACTCAAGAATTAACTGCTGAGTCTATTTTACAACAGTTGCAATTGCTCACAGGTGTGTCTTTAGTCAATCAGCAGGATATTAATCTGCTAGAGTTTGGGTTGGACTCATTACAAATCATGCGTCTTGTTAATCAGTGGCGCAGTCAGGGGAGTATTGTTACTTTTGTGCAACTGATTGAAAAACCAACGCCAGCAGACTGGATTACGCTGATAATCGCCCAATCCAGAAAGCAACAAACTGTGGAAAATTTTGCTGAGCTGGCACAAAGAACTCATAAGGAAGAATATGATTCAGATGCAGCCTTTGAACTGACTGATGTGCAATATGCCTATTGGATAGGGCGTGAAGATAATACTGAGCTGGGAGGGGTTGGTTGTCATGCGTACCTCGAAATTGATGGGCAGGGGGTACAACCGAAAAGGTTAAAGAGTGCCTGGCGCAAATTGTTGAAACAACACAGTATGTTACGAGCGCATTTTACTGAAGATGGCCATCAGTGTATTTCTACTGAACTGTCAGAGCCGGTGTTGCAGGTTCATGATTTGCGAGAGCAGTCACTTGCAGAAGGCTGGCAAAAAACTGAACTTATCAGAGCTCGTTTAAGTCATCGCAAACTGGCGGTTGATGCGGGTCTGGTTATCGGGCTGGAACTGACATTATTACCAAAAAATAAAACGCGTATTCACTTTGATGTTGATTTGCTGGTGGCTGATGTGCAAAGTTTGCATATTCTGTTGCGTGATCTGGCAACGGCTTATGCCAGTGACGAACCGCTTCCCGCTTCAAAGGATTGGCGTTTTGCTCACTATCTTGCAATTGAAGCAGAACGGAACGGGAAAGCAATAAAACAGGCTCAGGATTATTGGCAAAACAGACTGACAGATTTGCCTTCAGGTCCACAATTACCACTGCGTCAGGATCCCAAAAATATCACGCGGCCAGAGTTTTCCCGACGTACAAGTTTGTTAACAACCGATAAATGGCAGGCGTTGCAAAAAGCTGCGGCTTTACATCAGGTGACACCTGCTATGGTGTTGTTGACAGCTTATGCGGAGGTACTTGCCCGCTGGAGCGCAGAGCAATCATTTTTACTCAACCTGCCACTATTTGATCGCCAGACCGATCATCCGGGTATAGAAAATGTGGTCGCTGATTTTACTAACTTATTATTATTGGAATGTGATTGTCGTCAGCAACTTTCTTTTCTTGAGCGAGTGAAAAGCATACAGCGTCAATTCCTTAAGGACGTGGAGCATGCGCGATATTCTGGTGTCAGCGTACAACGAGATCTGGTGAAACAGGGACTGGCTGATGGCGTTTCTGCTCCCGTCGTTTTTGCCTGCAATCTGGGAACGCCATTATTAACTGAGCAATGCCGTTCGACTTTAGGTGAACTTCATTACATGATTTCACAAACACCTCAGGTCTGGCTTGATCATCAACTTTATGAAATGGAAGACGGCTTGTTACTGGCCTGGGATTCCGTTGAAGATTTATTTCCAGAGCACCTTATTGACGATATGTTTCAGGCTTATGTGAGTTTACTTGAGTGGTTAGCTGAAGATAAAAATCATTGGCAACAGGCGGCAATGCCGCCCATGCCGAAACAACAGCAGCAATTACGCCAACAGGTAAACGCTACCGAGGCTCAGCAAGTCGAAACCCTGTTACATCAGGGGATGTTTGATGTTTCAGCGAAAAGTCCGGAACGGGTTGCCCTGTTCTCTGGTGAAACTCAACTGAGTTATGGAGAGCTGGCAGACAAAGCACTCCGAATAGCCCGATTACTTCAACAGCAGGGACTTGAAGCGGGAGAGCCGGTGGCCGTGACATTACCACGCGGTATCGAACAGATAAGTGCCGTGTTTGGT
>JADGFG010000262.1 GCA_016743995.1 Kangiellaceae bacterium
GTTTTACGTCGCTGATTAAATGCGTCCGCCACCACTGCGGAAAAGAGCTTTTCATCCTCCAGCTTCAGAGGGCTCTGCTTTGGCGTAAGACGAACCAAAACGCGCAGACACTCAGCTGAACAATTACAACGAATTTTACACGAATAACAAACTGTTGCCAGAAAATTAAATAAAACGTAAAAAAGAATATCTGATTTGTTTTTTCTGATTAATTTACAGGACTAATCAAAATTCAATCAACAGAAAACCTTCCTGCGAAAGAATAATGTAAATATTAGAGGCTTTATTATTAACCAGAAGTCGTATACATCAACTTTGCCGCAGATATTCCCTGAAGGCAACGAACTTTTATCCGCTTTGCTTTTTCTCGTATCTTATTGATAGGTCCCACAACACGGCAATAGTGTTTACCGTAATCCTCAATATGTTTTAACCAGTGCCCCTGTTGCAGATTAAGCCTTTCAAGTACGGAGATAACATGAGGTGGGATACTGGCCTTATTGGGATGAATTATGGTTTTACCGGTCCATTCGACCAGCTCCATGTATTCTTTCAGATTAATGGGCAAAGAATGTGCTCTGACTTTGCCTGCGACTGAATCAACAGCCTGCTTTAGTTCTGTTTCTGTATTCTCAGTCTGAATTTCGTTTATTCGTTGTTTGATGGATGTATTTTCTGACTCTTCAAGCTTTTCAGTAATTCTGGCTCTTACCGGATTTAAATCAACATAAGCCATACAAGAAAAGACAGCAGCTTCATCGAGTAGTGCCTGTGATGAATATCGACCTTCCCAGAAACGTCCTGTACAGTTTTCTTCACCATTACTTAATTTGGCCAGGGGTTCATTTAAACGTCTCATATACCAGGATAGATCACCCAGTCTTTCTCGGTATAGTGCTAACCGGTCAGAATCATGAATAATAGCCTGTTTCTTCACTTCTCTCTGGGTGGCATTTTCCGGCTTATCCAGTCGGCTGGGGTAAACCTACAACCAGCGCTCTGCCACTTCTTCATCGGACCACCGCTCTGGGGCTTTGGGGTCAACATAGAGCACAATGTGATAATGATTATCCATCACCGCAAAAGCAAATATTTCAACGGCGAATAAATCACACAATGACTTCATTCGATTTTCAAGCCAGCTTTTTCGATGACTGCAATCATAGCCGGTGAGTTTATCAATGCCACATAGAAAGGCTCTACGCACGCAGCGATTGGTGCAATGATAAAACCCAGGCATTTCCTTATCAACAATGTTCCTTCGTGCAATAGCCATTACTATCTTCCTTGATTATTTTTATTTAGTTTGCCAATTTCCAGCAATGTTATCAACAGAGATTGGCTCGTTGCTTTGTGCGAGTTTATCCATGGGTTGAGTGTCTGATATTGGTTGTTTCCATAGGTTGACTGTCCGCGAAAGAATGTCCAATAGAGAGCCCGAATATATGTCAGCACAACTTTAAGTTGAAATAACTCAAGTTATTAACTTATTGAACAACAGAGCAACAGATTGATTGATATCAAAAAAAATCAAATATTAATTTATCTGGTTTATGGTTCGCTTTGGCTTGACATTCAGGAGGTGTCCATATATGTCTGCTGAAGGTTAGTAGCTACTTAGAAAGCGTATAGCAATGAATATTACCTATCCCTTCAGATCTATTTCTCTTCGCTACTGGATGGTCATATTTCAAAATTACGTCTTGAGAATTATTTATTAAAAAAATTGCCGCCCCAATAGAAGAGGGTTTTGTACCAAAAGGTGCCACCATTAACTGCTTACCTTGCAAAGACTCCCCTATATAGGTGAGGCTCTCAAGGGTGTCCAAAGGTGAATTTGCGGAAACGAACATTGGTTTCACGCCTTTTTCTTTAAGAGTGTTTACGTTTTGAAAAAAACTATGTTTATCCCAGCCCACCTGATAACTTGGTGTACCGAAAATAGGTTGGATCTTCTCAATATAGGCACCTTCATCAAGCTCCATAAGCTGGCCTAACCTTGCTCTTTCAAAGCCCATGATTGCGATTAATATAGCTTTTTCTTTTGTAGAAATTGCTTTTGTAAAAGATGGCACACCTTTAAAACCAGCAGAGTGGGTTGAGAGATCGAATTCATGACAGCCAAAATCATTCATATAATTTGCTCTCGGTTTATAATTCTGAGGTTCTGCATAGACTATTTTTATAGTGTCAAATTTCGAACTTGAAAACCATTTTAATAATACCAAGAGCTCTACAAAACCAAGGGTTGTCGCCTCGAACAAAACTTCATTGTTTGGTATTGCTTCGCATATCCCTTCAACAACAGAGCCAAATTTATAGACACCTGTCATTGAGTCATTAATGGAAAATGAATAGTTATCAATATCAAAATCAATTTTAATCAGTTGATTGCTATCATTTGATGCAAGTAAGGTACACAGTTCATCACCGCGATCATCAATGCTCTCGCCAGTAAAGAAAAAACAATTATCGACACTCGCAAGTTCCTCAGGCGATACGATTTTTAAATCAGTCAGTGAGATCATCCCATAACCCTTTCTGAATTGATGCCACTGTAGCTATATCCGCTCCGTCATCAGCCACAGAAGAGCGTAACTCCCATTTTTTCGCAAAATTGTCACATAAAGCAGCATAATCTGACTCACTACCTGAAAATATGGTTCGAATTTGTTCTTCTGAAAAATCGAATTTCTTTTTCCTTCGAAAACTAATTCCAAAATGGGGACTAAATATCGGATGGAGCATATATTCTTTGGAGGATAGACTACGTGAACTCTTTCTTTTGGTGTCTCCTTCAGCCTCTATTAAAACAGACCAAATCATAGCCTCATCGAGAAGGGTTCTAGTCGTTTCATCCATCAAACTATCATCAGCCAATTTTATGGAAAAATGGTTAACTTCATTTTCACTCTGAGACTTTCTCTTTTGTAGTAATTGAAAAAACAAACCCAACCGATTCACAATAAACCGTAGTTTTTCTCCATGTCGGCCGAGCTCATCAACTTTTTCCAATTCCAACCTACTACTTCCAACGGCCGCCTCGGCTTGAATATCAATTGGAATAGGCGTTATTCGTTCTTTTGAGATATGAATAGATTCTCTTGAGGCTACTCCAAGAGTATGGTGACATAATTCAAGAAAATGCCGCATATTACCCTTCGCAAGATAGCAAAATCTATCAAAACCAGCATAAACGGGACATTTTTTCCAACTGGCAGACATATACACCCAAAGAATTGCACCAACCAAGTATTGTTCTATAAGATTCTTGTACTCGTCGCTAACCTCTAGCTCCTTTCTAGTCGTAAATTTTTCTAACACTTTTTTTGGTGTGTAGGTTTTTCTATTTAGTAATAAACCGTTCATCAAGGATTCTTCAGGGTAATCTGCATCTACAAAATCGTCTGATGATAGCTCTGGTGTATTTTTTAAAGCCGGCTCTATTAGGAATTTTTTTAGTCGTTTAACCAAACTTTTATCTTGAATAATATCCGACGCCATTTCTCGATACTGCTTACTTGGAAGAAATAACTTAGCAGTAGCTAGCACTTTATCTAGGTGACCATTTTCTTTTCGAATCGAAATAAACTCATCATCACAAAAGTATTTTTTCACTATTTCGTATTCTTCAAGTTTAACTACTTCCATCAGTTTCAGACTTAACACTTCCGCAGCAAAAACTCTAAACTCACTAACTGTGAACTTCTCTAAGTCGACTACTCGATAATCGTTTCTTAACACAAGACGCTCAGAACTTACCGTATCACGATTTACTTTCGCCCCTTTTTTATAAGCAGCATTAAATAACAAAGGAAGCTGGCCATGTTTCATCCAACCATTAAGGACAACTTGCTGTTCGGACGATAAGTTTTCAAACTCATCGAAATAGACATAATACCCCAAACTCTCCAACTCAGGGAACGAACAACGTAAATGGTTAATCAAGCTCAAAAGGATAGTTCTCGGCTCCATCAAAGCAGGTTTTGAAAAAGCCTCGATATCATTCAGCCAAAGATTAAATGATACACTCAAATCTTCCTGATAAGATAATATCTCTCCATATTTTAAAGGAAAGTTAGGTACACTATCTCTTAGTGACTTAGGTGTATCTAGTTCAAGCAAACTATTCTCAAAACTAATATCCTCAAAAGTAGTTTTCGAGACACTCACAATCGATGAAGCAAAATCTTCGAGTAGGTTAATTAGTACATAGTGACAAAAAACTTTACGCCACTCGGCGCCATAGTTAAAATCGTTAATCATCGCGCAAAAATCTGTGTCAGGCCTAAAATAGAGTCCTATGTGTGTCAGTTCACTAGAACTTACATGGCTTCTTTTTCGACTAAATCTTGTCTGATGGCAATGGTATTTAATAAACATCGTTTTTCCTGAGCCGCGACTCCCCTCAATCATCACTGCGCGAGAGTAATTAAAAAGCCTTCCATACTCTTTATATCTAGGCGGGATAACAAAATTATTCCATACGTCAGACGGGTACTCTTCCGCTCTACTTTTTGAAAATAGTTCAGCAAAATTCTTGGTCATAAACGACTCCTATAAATCAGGCGCTTCCAATCTGCCTGTTCATGATAGAGAGCTTTCAAATTATTATTTGGACATGAAAAAAAGAAACTATAAGTTAGACACTGGCTGTTCATTCCGAGCATGTATTTTTTGTTTTTAAAAACCTCACCGCAGTAACTACGATAAAACGCTTTGGCCGATTGAGGAGTATTGGTATCATCACCTCGAAAATAGCCTTTATCACATTCGTAAAAAAATTCTTGGTTTTTGGTGATTACTTCTACAGGTATTATTTCAACGCGGTCACGAAACTTATGAATTCTCTGTATTGCGT
>JADGFG010000263.1 GCA_016743995.1 Kangiellaceae bacterium
ACAGTCCCGGTGCAGGTGGAGGGAATCAACCGCCGGTAGCTAAAGCAGGACCAGACCAGACTGTTAAATCGGGTGATACGGTAGTGCTGGATGCACGAGGTTCTTCAGATCCAGAAGGTGGTGGTTTGTCGTTTAGCTGGCGAGCCAATAGTGCGGACGTTCGATTGAAGTCTGGTGCACAGCCAGGTACGTTAGAGTTTGTTGCGCCAGCGGTGACCAGTCAGACGGTTTATACATTGACCTTAACGGTGACTGATGATGCTAAATTAACCGCAACCGATGTCATGTTAGTTACGGTGAATCCCGGTGCAATAAGTAATCAACCGCCAGTGGCAAGCGCGGGACCTGATCAGGTGGTGAATGAAGGTGATACGGTTATTCTGGATTACAGTGGTTCTCATGATCCGGATGGTACGTCATTAAGTTTTGGTTGGAGTGGTCCGGTTCAGTTAACTCAGAGGCCGAGAAATATGACCAGTCAGTTTGTTGCCCCCAATGTTGGGCAGGATACGGTGTTGACTTTCCGTTTGAAAGTGACAGATAGCCAGGGTGCAGTGAGTGAAGATGTGGTGAAAATTACGGTTAAAAATACCGGTGCTAATATACCCCCGGTTGCCATGGCCGGTCCTGACCAGGTTGTTAATGAAGGTGACCGAGTCATTCTGGATTTCAGCGGTTCACATGATCCCGATGGCACGTCTTTAAGTTTTGGCTGGCGTGGACCGTTAACACTGACCAAAGGTTCTCGTAGTCTGGTGTATGAGTTTACCGCTCCGGCGGTCACTCAGGACAAAGTGCTTACCTGGCATTTAACGGTGACCGATAGTCAGGGTGCTTCACATGAAGATAGCGTCAATATTACAGTAAGGAATGTAAAATGAGATTATTTAACGCAATGAAGAGTTTTAATCAAGTGATGGTCAGTTTAATTCTGCTGACCATCAGTACACTCAGCTGGGCACAAAAAACGGTTATTACCTATATTCACACCGATCATCTCGGCACGCCAGTAATGGCAACTCACGAAGATGGCAGTGTAAAATGGAAAAACGATTATCAGCCGTTTGGTGAGCAGGTTAAAAGCACGCCGACGGATAGTAACGTTGGGTTTACGGGTCATTTAAAGGATAAGGGAATTGGCCTGACTTACATGAAAGGGCGTTGGTATCAGCCGGAGAGTGGGCGGTTTATGGCGCTTGATCCGATTAGATTTCGTGATGTATATTCATTTAATCGGTATGTTTATGCGAATAATAATCCGTATAAATATACTGATCCAGACGGGGAATCTGCAGTACTAATTCTTGAAGGTATTATTGCAGCGGATGTTGCTGTACCAGAACCTAGTGATGCTGCTTGGCCAAAATGGGCAGGTTATGCAATTGGATTAGGTTTAGCTTATGGTGTTGACTGGGTTTTTAGTGAGTCGAATGATGAACCTGGGGACTGGACAGGAGCTGAATATGACGCTGAAACTGATGCTTGGTATACTCCATTGTCATCTGGTGATCCGAATGGTGGAGACGACAACGATGACAAAAACAATAAGAATGATAAAAAAAGTACTAAGGATAAAGGTAAAAATAATAAGAAAGATTATACCAACCAGAAAAAGGGTCATACAAAGAAAACCCGTTCAAAGAGAAATAAGCATGAACGAGGTGATGCAAGACGACAGCAAGATAAAGGCGGTGAAAAGAAAGATCCAAAAATGAAATATCGTCGTAAATAGGAGAACATATGTTTGATGTAAGTAAAGTTTCGTTGGGAGCATATCTTTGTGTTTCTAGATTGTCTTTAGAGGGAGATGTCACGACAGGAATCGTTATTAACGTTGTAGGTGACTTCTTATGTATTAAAGAGTATTTTGAATTTTCTTTCGTTGGGTATTGCTTGATCTCTACAAGAGATATAAGAGGTGTCTTTGAATATGAATATGAAGACAAAATTAGTGAAATTATTTCAACTGAAAAATGGCATTTGATAGACGATGATATGATTTTCTTAAGTAAAGCTTGTAATTGGATGGCAGTGTTTAAAGAATTACTAAATAATGGAGCGTTCGCAGTATATGAATTGGATTCTGAAGAAATACATTTAGGAAAAATAATTTCATACAATGGTAAAAGTTTAAATGTAATTTGTATTAATCAAAACTTTTCTATCGATAGGACTCCATTCCAAATAAATTACGATGATCTTGTAAGTATAACTTTGAAATCAAATTATGTTGATGTGTATCGCAGGTTTTCTAATTGAGACTATAGTAAATAGAACATCCAGTGCGCCGAGATAAATCGGCAATCAACACAACAGGTGGTGAAAGTCCGCTAGCTTGTAAGGGTTAGCAACCCGCGAGGACCTTGAGTCATGGGCATTGCATCGTAAGGTGTTGTGTTAAGCGTTGACAGAGGCAGATAGGATCAAAGGGGTCAGAGTCTGAGCAATCCCCACAAAATATTGAATAAAAACAGAGAGATACAGGAAAACAGAAGGACTTTCACGGCATTTGGTGATCAGATCTATCGCCAAACAAAAATAACCAGAAAATAACCATGAAAGTTAATACTATTTTGAACGATCTTTTACTAGATGTCACACCTACAATGCATAAAGTTAGAAGGCAGTGCCTTCAATCTGTTGTTGCTAGTTTAATTCACGGTGCCAGTTTGACTGTGACAAGCTTGGGTAGGAATATTGTGAGTAAAACATCAGAGAAGCACCAAATAAAGCGTAGTTGTTATTTCCCCTTTTGTCATCATACATCTTGCCGAATTATTCGTCATAAGATGTGCTAAAAATCAACCTGTTTTGCCACGTTAACGTCGTACACTTTTTTAAATCAAAGGGGTCAGAGATAATGATATGCATTGACCCTGACGGTGACGGATGATGCCAAACTGACGGCAACCGATGTCATGTTAGTTACGGTGAATCCCGGTGCAATAAGTAATCAACCGCCAGTGGCAAGCGCGGGACCTGATCAGGTGGTGAATGAAGGTGATACGGTTATTCTGGATTACAGTGGTTCTCATGATCCGGATGGTACGTCATTAAGTTTTGGTTGGAGTGGTCCGGTTCAGTTAACTCAGAGGCCGAGAAATATGACCAGTCAGTTTGTTGCCCCCAATGTTGGGCAGGATACGGTGTTGACTTTCCGTTTGAAAGTGACAGATAGCCAGGGTGCAGTGAGTGAAGATGTGGTGAAAATTACGGTTAAAAATACCGGTGCTAATATACCCCCGGTTGCCATGGCCGGTCCTGACCAGGTTGTTAATGAAGGTGACCGAGTCATTCTGGATTTCAGCGGTTCACATGATCCCGATGGCACGTCTTTAAGTTTTGGCTGGCGTGGACCGTTAACACTGACCAAAGGTTCTCGTAGTCTGGTGTATGAGTTTACCGCTCCGGCGGTCACTCAGGACAAAGTGCTTACCTGGCATTTAACGGTGACCGATAGTCAGGGTGCTTCACATGAAGATAGCGTCAATATTACAGTAAGGAATGTAAAATGAGATTATTTAACGCAATGAAGAGTTTTAATCAAGTGATGGTCAGTTTAATTCTGCTGACCATCAGTACACTCAGCTGGGCACAAAAAACGGTTATTACCTATATTCACACCGATCATCTCGGCACGCCAGTAATGGCAACTCACGAAGATGGCAGTGTAAAATGGAAAAACGATTATCAGCCGTTTGGTGAGCAGGTTAAAAGCACGCCGACGGATAGTAACGTTGGGTTTACGGGTCATTTAAAGGATAAGGGAATTGGCCTGACTTACATGAAAGGGCGTTGGTATCAGCCGGAGAGTGGGCGGTTTATGGCGCTTGATCCGGTTTGGTATACTGAGAAAAATCCGGTGATGTCGTTTAATCGGTATTTGTATGTGAATAATAATCCTTATAAGTATGTTGATCCGGATGGGGAGTTTTTAAATTTTATCATATCAGGAGTAATTTCAGCTGCAATTGATGCTGGGGTTCAATATATTGTAACTGGGCAAGTTGATTTTAAACAAGTTGCTGCTGCTGGTGTATCTGGTATGGTTGGTTTGGGGATGGCTAAACAAATTTCATCAGGGGCTAAGCTTATGGGTCTTGGAACTAAAACTAATATAGCTTATCAAGCTTCTACAAATGCTGTTAGTGGTAGTATTATTGCTGGCGGGGCCGGTGCAATAGTTGACAGCCTAAATGGGAAAGATGTAAGCGGCAGTTTGGCGGCTAATGTATTAGGTGGAGTTGTTGGTGGAGCTGGAGGTACAGTTATTGGAGAGTTTGCTGGTCCTATAATAGAAAAATCTTTAAATGGTTTATTAAAGAATAGTAATGTAGCGGGTGTGTCAGGTACGATTACATCAGCGGGAATTACGACAGCTAAAAGTACTGCTCATGGTTTAGTTGAGAGTGCGGGACAGTTTGCCGGACAAGCTTCAACTCAAACAACAAGCTCTATGGAAAAATATTTAGAGGAGAAGAACTAGTATAATGGATAATAAGTTAAAAAGATTTATTCGAATTTATTATTTATGGGTTAATTCACTACCAATATGTATATATTCAGTTTATGCATGTATTGTGGTTGTTCTTTATGGGTGGAATATTTTTGTTGACGCATTTTATAGTGATGTTATTCGCTTTATTAAAGTGTTGATAATCTGGAATGCGCTAATGACATTTTTTGTTATTTGGGTTATGTATAAATATTATAGAGAAAAAAATCATAATTGAGGTGTTGTTACTTTACCATCATCGGATCAAAGGGGTCAGGGTTATTGATATTGTTATCTTGTTGTTATAGTATCAATTGCTCTTC
>JADGFG010000264.1 GCA_016743995.1 Kangiellaceae bacterium
ACCCCAGGCTTAAAGTTGATAGTCCAGCGCTACTGGCTAATGCTTTTTTTAGAAAATTTCTTCTAGAGTTTGTATTATTTTTCATTGGTTTATCCTCACTCGCTCATCTATCGCTGGATTGAAAATTCTGGAGACTGCATAACGAATGCAATGATATTTCGGACAGCCCATTCTGTGTCGTTGCTTGTTGAGCGAAGCTGCGTAGCTTGTGTTTTAATGGTGGACTTCATGCTTTCTGACATTAAGCCACTGGTGAAGAGTATGTTGATTCTTCCCAGTAAGGCATCAATACCGCCGCTATCATACAGGCTGACAAGCGAACTGACGTCAATGTTTGGATAGTGTATTGCAGGGTCCATGGCGAATTCATTAAACATGTTTTCAGTAATCACAAGTTGGCTTGTGCTGAGTATTTGAAATTCAGGGGCTACCAGGTTTTGCGTTTTCATGCTGTTAGGTGAAAAGTCAGGCATAAAAAAGTTAAACACTGACGGAGAGTAAAAGGGGGCTTGTCCAAATATTTCGTAGAATCGTTGGCCATCACCAAATCGGTATGCGTCACCCATTGGCATTGTTGCATCAAGTGCGCGGAACAGATGTGTCATTTTTATAAGCGGTTCACGGAGCTTGCCAAAGCTATTCGAATTTTGTCCAGAGCGTGCTTCACTGTCGAGTAATATGGCTTTCGCAACGGCAGCCAGGTCACCATTTGTTGAGGAAAATATTTTTGCTACTCGTTCAACATACTTTGGTGAAGGATTTGAAGTAACCAGACGTTTAATCAATAGTTTGCTAATAAAAGGCGCCGTGTTGGCATGGTTTGCCAGGTTATCTAGCGCGTCTTCAAGGTCTTTTTCAGCATTCTGGTTTGCAGGTACCACTTTACCGTTGAGTAGTCGTTTCTCTCCTTTATCATGGGCTTCAGCCCACATTTTCATTGGTAGGCTAAATGTGTCGCCTTTAGGACGGGGGTGACAAAAGCGACTGTTTAACGGTTGAGAGTAACACAGCCCGGTAAAAATTTTAGCAAATTGTTCAACGGTTTGTTGGTTGTAGGTTGCAATTGTGTTCCCAGAACCATCTCGCTTTGCTGTACCATCCATATTGAGTTCAACTAAGCCAATACTGAAAAGCTGCATGATCTCTCTGGCATAATTTTCATCAGGACGTTCGCCAGCTGAATTTCCAAGGTAAGTTAAGTAGATACCCATTGCAGCATGACGAGTAACGTCTTCTAATAGCTCTCTGTAGTTACCAAGCGAGTTTTCTAATAACATATCGTAATAGTCAACCACACCAGCTTGCTGATTATACAACGCATTGACGGCTTTCATCGATATGGTCATTATTTCACTGAATGCAAATCCCATTCGCTGTCTTAATTGATCGGGAGCGTAAGTTGATTGAATACTCCAGGCTTGCCAGCGCCATTTTTCATTTCTTTTTTGTACTAAAATGGGCGAGTGGGTGGTGACTGGTAGCGCGACTTGTTCATCAATCCATTGTTCGTAACCGATTTGTTTTACCTTTGCTATTTCTGACATTGAAGGGCCGAAAGTGGCTTGTTGCAAAAAGCGAGCAGCCTGAATATCATCAACTGAGCCGTTGTTACCACCACCACCACCACCACCACCACCACCGCCATTATCGGCAGTGACGGTCATTGTTATAGTTGCTTCAATTGTTTTTCCCTGTGAGCTTTTAATGGTCTGGGTTAATGAAAAATCGCCAGCACTTGTGCCGGTGAAAGTAGGGTTTAATGTCGCGGTATTATTTAAGTGAGCTGTTCCGCTACCGGTCCATTGAATAGATTTTGTTGATTCGTCGTTGTTATTCCAGTTAATTGAAGAAGAAAAAGTATGGCTTTCTCCCTGTGTTATTGTGGCACTGTCAGGTTTTGTATAGTCATACTCTCTTTCGTCTACCCCACAACTTGAAAGTACAAAGGCAACTAATAGTATTAGCCAATTTGTTATTTTAAACATAAAGCCCTCTTTCCTTTTTAGATTCAGTCGCTTGCTGCATGCTCATATGGCTATGGCGTGCGAACTTAGTTAAATTGATATTATCAATTAAATAGATATTATCAGTTTAGGAGATATTTGATTGTAACAGCATCAAATATTTTGAAAGATAAAGAGGTACTAGAAGTTTTTTTTTAAAATATGCAAGCTAGTTCATGTTTTGCTCTGTTATGTACACTAATTCTACCGCAGCTTCCCCTGCTAATGAGTCGATAATGGTTAATCTAAAGAAAGGCTGTTCTGTATTGTATTATTTTTTCATCAGGCCGATAGTGCTTTCAGCATTCATGTTAAGTTTTGCAGTGCAGGAGGCTTGTTATTATCTTGTACATTGATTGTAACTGACAGATACCCTGTCCGGGTAGCTGTCAGAGCAAATCTAGACTAATTTTAGCTGGATGAACAGAGACTGATAGTGCGTTCTTCTGGCTTTATTTTCATATCGTTAATACTTGCGTAGCGACGCATCATTAACCCGTTTTCAGCAAACTCCCAAAGCTCATTTCCATATGAACGAAACCAGTTATTATTGTGATTACGCCACTCATATTCAAATTTGACCGCTATCTTTGTTTCTGAAAATGTCCATAAATGCTTTTTGAGTTTGTAGTCGAGCTCCAGGTACCACTTACGAGCTAAAAACTTTTCAATTTCAGCTCTACCAGAAATAAAGTCAGAACGATTTCTCCATTGCGAGTTTTCAGTATAAGCCGTGGCTACCAGTTCAGGGTTTCTGGTGTTCCACGCATCTTCTGCAGCCTGTACTTTTAGCTTTGCCGTTTCAGCTGTAAACGGAGGAATCGGCGGGCGAATGTTTTGCGTTTTTTGATTGCCGTGTTTCATGAGGTTAACTCCCTCGTGTTTGAGTTATGTAGTGTGGAGGTGATATTTTTTTGCTCTAATAAATATTTTATGTAGTGGTCTAAAGAGAGAAAACCACCGCCATATATGGCAATGTAAGTGAGGGTTATGCCCCATATAACGTGCAGGTTGAGAGCCGCAGCCGGAATTTCTGTCAGGCTGATAACAGCGACAATGTTCACAATAAAAAGTCCGCTTGCAGATAGCCGATTAAATAACCCTGCAAAAAGTAAAACTGGAAATACAAGCTCAGCTGATGTGCCAAGGTAAGCGGCGATTTCGGCATTAATCATCGGGACTTTATACTCCTCCTCAAAGAGATAAAGTGTCGTCTCCCAGTTGTCAATCTTTGTGAGACCCGCACTTAAAAAAACCTTTCCAATGTAAAGCCTGGCAGCCAAATTTAATATTGGTTTTATTGCTTCCCTGAGACTGCTGAGCCATTGACTAACAGGGTTGAGTATTTGGTAAAAATCATTCATTATATTCTCCTTTGTTTTTTGTTGGTAACACTTTCAGGTTGGTTATTAAGTTCATTTGAATGGCGCTTGATATCCAGCATATAAAGTCGAAATCAGGTTGCTCGTTAAGCAGAGAGCCAATACTTTTTCCCTCAATTGCTTTTTGTATCCAGCTAAACTCGTTATTAGTAATCTCGGACAACACTGCGGTGTTATTTTTTTGGTGAATGATGAGCTGACAGCTATTAATGCTATTTTTATTAGAGAAAAAGCTATCAGCGGAAGCAGCGTTTTTGTGTAATCTCCAGATAAAGGCTATTGGAAACTGGCTTGTTACTAAGTGCACGGCAGGCGAAAAAACAATGCTCAGGTTGTTTAGATTTGTCGTCTTTAGGTGATTTAATGAACTGATGTTTAGCGAGTTGTACGGCGCTCTACCGGATAGATGCATTTTCCACTCCAATGTCGCCATATCCGTTAAGTACGGATACTTTTGGTACAGAGGGGAATTCAATATTAATTCTGTCAGGTGTTCACCCCAGTCAGCCCAGTCACCGGTGTCGGGCGGGAACCTTACAAGCATTTTTTTTGCTAAATAATTAAGTGCTTCTTCACCGATAAGTTGAGTCAATACTGGGTAAGTCACTTTAAGAGCTCGTGAAGCGGTAAATATTAAGTTTAAGCGATAAAGTTTGATTGCTTTGTTTTCAAGCAGGTTGTGGTTGTCTATTTCAAAAATGGAATTTATAATTTTATTTTGTCGATCCGCTAACTGTATTTTTTCTTTATTCATCATGAGGAATACCCAGGATCAAAATTAGTTTCAATGATTAATTGTTTTGCTTTGCAAGACTCTTTAATTAATTCTTGCCAGGAAGGCAGATCATTGTCCCACTCAATCACTGTTGGTTTGGGACCTGTATGAGCTAAAGCGGTTTTAAAAAGCTGCCAGCAAGTTTGGCTAACCGGTTTAGCATGATCATCAATAAGCATATTACCTTGACTGACTTCTGTTGAGCCAGCTAAATGGTACTCATCAATAATTGAGGGTGGAACTTGTTTAATCCAGTTTTCCGCCACGCAGAGAGGATCTTCTGTTTCAAAGTTAAAAGCGTTAACTAACAGGTTATTCAGATCAACAAGTAACCCACACCCCGTATTAGCTGATAATTCGGTTAAGAATTCGGGTTCGCTGATGTGGTTGGTTAAATTACTTAGGTAACATGAAATATTTTCAACGAGAATTTTTATTCCAAGTATATTTTGAACTTTGTCAATATTATCGGATAATGTATTAAGACCTGTTTTCGTTCGCTCAACAGGAAGAAGATCTCCTGCATGAACTTTGCTTCCATTAATAATCCCCCAGCTATAACTGACGTGATCTGAAATTAAAACAGGGTTTATTCTATTTGCCAGCCGCTTTAGTTTGTTAATATATTCTCTATCTATACCAACGGCTGACCCCTGTC
>JADGFG010000034.1 GCA_016743995.1 Kangiellaceae bacterium
TACCGAAATAGGATCGGTTGGAGGTAAAGTCGCCTGATCTTCCAGCCCATTAGAACCAAATGCCGTCGTCACATTAATCACATTACTCTGTCCTACGGTAGGTGCTCTGAACCCCGTACTTGCTGACGCTCGAAAACCTAAAAAATCAGTTGCCTGAATATGAGTGGCCAGTTTTCCATCAAAGGTAGAGCCAAAGTCAGAAAAATCTTCATAACGAACAGCAAACTCTAGCATTAATGATTCGTTAACATTAGTTTCAAGATCAGCATAAATTCCCATATTTCTACGGGTAAAAATACCTGCCGCTCTGGGTTGAAAGCCAGGAAAACCATTAGAGCCAATACCAAAGCCCTGGTTTTTCAAAGGACCCGGCTCAAAAGATTTTTGATCGCCAGGTTTAATCTCAAAAGAATCTTCTCGCCACTCAACACCTGTAGATAGAGTCAGAGAGTCAACAGCGGTTGTTTCAAAATCTTTAACCACATCATAGTTAAACGCTTTTTCAAGCTGAATATAGCTCCCCGGATTAAAGCTGGTTGGCGTATCCGGTCCTAAAGATGGGTTGATTGTATTTCTAATGCTAAACTCAACAGCACTACGACCCAGGCTCACGCTCATATCATATGACAGTCCATTATTAAACTCGCCTTTCGTCCCCATTACCAGAGAAGTATCAACAACCGTTCCGCCAAATCTTGGCGTAAAACCACCGCTCAGCCCGGGAAAATTATTAAATGCAAAACAGTTGCTGGCAGCCAGAGAAGCTAATGCTGCAGCATCAGGTACATTGCCAACAATATTAACTCGCGGACAGGCAGAATTATCTACTGCTCCCGGCGTAAGGTCAGCCGTTAAAATAGTCGGAGTTGCAGCATCCCAGGCAACCTGCCCTGCCGGATTATCATCACCAGGACGTGTGATATAACTGCCATTCACTTCACGCGGACCAAGATAAACACCACTTCGAGTATTTGGGTTTCGATAATAAAAACCGCCATCTACTTCTCGTTGCGAATAATTTCCCCACATATAGGCTTCTTTGCTATTTCCTAAATCAAGCCCTATGTTTCCAAAAAACTTAAAATCATCTTTTACTTCTGGTGCTCCCCAGACTTGAGCAGGATTTAACACAGCCGTATTACCTGCGGCAACTAAAGCTGCAGCATCATCTCGTTGAACACTACGGCTAGTTTGTTCTTTGTCATTATACTCAAAACTGAAGTTTGCAAATCCCTGGGGCGTAAATGGCATACCGACATTTGCAGAAAATAATAATGACTCACCATCACCTTCAGAATACTCCCCGTAGCGGGCGGTCATACTTCCACCTTCACTGTCGTCTTTAAGCACAAAATTAATGACGCCAGCAATCGCATCCGAGCCATATTGTGCAGAAGCACCATCACGTAATATTTCTACTCGCTTTAACGCTGTTGAAGGTATTGCAGAAATATCAGGTCCCTGGGAACCATCCGCAATACCACCACCGATAAAAGTTATCACCGCAGAACGATGACGACGCTTACCGTTCACCAGCACTAAGGTGCTATCAGGAGACAAGCCTCTCAAATTGGCAGGCCTGACAAGAGTAGCAGCGTCACTAATAGGCTGTTCATTAACACTAAAAGACGGTGCAACTGTCGATAATAGAGAAGTCATGTCACTCACACCACTGGCTTTTATTTCCTCAGCTGTAATGACGTCAACCGGAACAGGAGAATCAGAAATAGAACGTGGTGCAGCCCGGGAACCAACAATCACCATTCTTTCATTGTCTTCATTATCATCTGCCTGTTCCGCGTAAGTAACCGGAGAAGAAACCAGTAACAACCCCATAGCCAGAACTAGCGATTTTTTATTAAACTTGTGGGTCATATTTTTTATCCTTTTATTAGTATTTTTTCAATCTGTTCATTTTTATTAATAATTTTCAGAATGTCCAAACCTGAAATATAAAAAACACATCAGGTTAATACAACAACAGTTACCGTTATAAACAGTTCATAACCACTTGTAAAATACCGAAAAGTGTATAAATAAGAAAAGACAGTGACAAAAATACAATACACAAAGGGGAATCAAGGAGAAATTAATTTTTTATAAGGTGAAATTTTGATAAGGCATAACAAAATTACAGGCAGCAAAAAATATCAAAAACAATTATTAAGTAATGAGATAAGGATTCTTAATTCCTGATTTTTCCAGAATATTAATTTCCAGAGATTCCATTGCTTCAGCTTCATCTTCTTCAATATGATCAAAACCCAGTAAATGTAAACTGCCATGAACCAATAAGTGAAACCAGTGATCTTCCAGCGTTTTTAATTGCGCACTTGCTTCAACTTCTACAACCGGATAACAGATAACCAGATCACCTAACAAGTCACAAGGTACCTGAGGAGGACTTTCAAAAGGAAATGACAAGATATTAGTCGGTTTATCCTTTTCACGATACGTCTTGTTTAACAGCTGACTTTCGGCTTCGTTGACCACTCGAATTGTAATTTCAGCACTAGATTGATTATAACCCGCTTCATTAAGTGCCAATAAAATGCATGAATGCATTTTTTCAACTGGCGGTAATCCTGTGGTTTCAATCACATTTTGCAAATCAATATTTAACTGCATTCCGTCAACCATTCAAATTTTAACAAGCTCATGAACTTCATATTTTTCTCTTGTTTTATTTCACTTTGAGATAACAGGTTGCTGTTCCATCGACTCATAAGCTCTGACTATTCTCTGAACGACAGGATGACGAACAACATCTCCAGACTGAAAGAACGAAAACTTTATACCTTTTACATTGTTTAATATATCAATTGCCTGACGAAGCCCCGAAGTTTTACCACGGGGTAAATCAACCTGGGTAATATCACCAGTAACAACTGCTCTGGAATTAAACCCAATTCGTGTCAGGAACATTTTCATTTGTTCTACGGTTGTATTTTGACTTTCATCCATAATAATAAAAGCTTCATTCAATGTTCGCCCACGCATATAAGCTAGTGGTGCAACTTCAATAACATTTTTCTCTATTAATTTGGCGACCCGCTCAAACCCCAACATTTCATAAAGAGCGTCGTATAAAGGCCGTAAATACGGGTCAACTTTCTGGTTAATATCTCCCGGTAAAAAACCTAGTTTCTCCCCCGCTTCAACCGCAGGCCGAGTTAATAAAATACGCCGAACTTCCTGACGTTCCAGTGCATCAACCGCGGCAGCAACAGCCAGATAGGTTTTTCCCGTTCCAGCAGGGCCAATGCCAAAAGTCACATCGCTGGAAAGCATATTTTCAACATATATTTGTTGGTTTTTCCCTCGTGGCCTTATTTTTCCCTTTTTTATCGCAATCGTTACTTCATTTTGATTATCTTCATCCATTTCGGAGAGTTGCTGACAGCCCGAATGAACAATCAGGTGTAGCGTTTCATTGCTAAGCTGATCACTATTTTCTATTTCATCGTACAGTTCCTGCAAAATAGTAACCGTTACTTTAATATTAAGAGGCTCTCCAATAATCTGAAAAACATTCGCTCGATTATTAATTTCCACACCAAAACGTTTTTCAAGCAAACGATAATTTTCATCCAGATGCCCACCAAGAAGTGATAACTTCTGATTTTTAAAAGGATCAATAATAAGTTCTTCAGTCGCCATACAACTTCCTATAATTTAAATTATCCAATCAATGCTCTCAATTATTCAATGACTAATTTACCAGTCTTCCACGTAATGAATTTGGTAAAACTTCAGTCACAATAATGTCGACAAATTTGCCTATCATATTCGGCTGTCCCTCAAAATTAACAATTCTGTTATTTTCAGTTCTACCGGCCAACTGCATAGGGTCTTTTTTTGATGGGCCTTCAACCAGAATACATTGTTGTGTATTTAACATGCGGCGAGCATGTGCCTGCGCCTGCTGATTAAGACGCTGCTGTAATAAGGCTAGCCGTTGTTTTTTTGTTTCCATAGAAACATCATCAACCATATCAGATGCAGGCGTACCAGGCCTTGCACTATAAATAAAACTGAAACTCATATCAAAATCAATATCTGCAATAAGTTTCATCGTCGCCATAAAATCTTTTTCTGTTTCGCCAGGAAAACCAATAATAAAATCTGAAGAAAAACTAATATCAGGTCTGAGCGCTTTTAACTTTCTGAGTTTAGATTTATATTCCAGCACCATATGACCACGTTTCATCATATTCAGTACACGATCAGAGCCGGTCTGAACCGGTAAATGCAAATGACTGACAAGTTCAGGCACTCTGGCATAAACATCAATCAATTTTTGTGAAAATTCAACCGGATGAGAGGTCGTAAAACGAATTCTATCAATACCTTCTATCGCTGCAATAAGTTCAATCAGATCGGCAAGGTCTGCTTCATCACCATCATGGGTTTGCCCACAATAAGCATTCACGTTTTGCCCCAACAAATTGACCTCTCGCACTCCCTTTACCGCCAGTTCAACAACATCAGCAATAACATCATCAAAGGGACGACTTACTTCTTCTCCTCGCGTATAAGGCACCACGCAAAAAGTACAGTACTTACTACAGCCTTCCATAATTGAAACAAAGGCAGTAACACCCTCAACCTGCTGTTCAGGCAATGCATCAAATTTTTCAATCTCGGGAAAAGAAACGTCAACTACCGGTGTTTTATCGGATTTAACTGCATCGATCATACTCGGTAACCGGTGCATCGTCTGCGGTCCAAAAATCATATCAACATAAGGCGCTCTACGCCGAATATTCTCTCCCTCCTGACTGGCAACACAACCGCCGACCGCTATCAATAAATCAGGTTTATCCTGTTTAAAGTTTTTCCACTGACCTAACTGAGAAAATACTTTTTCCTGTGCTTTTTCTCTAATAGAACAGGTATTTAATACCAGTACATCAGCCTCTTCAGGTACAGCAGTTATTTCCAACTGATGAGTGGTACCCAACAAATCTGCCATTCGCGATGAATCGTACTCATTCATCTGACATCCCCAAGTTTTAATATAGAGCTTTTTAGTCATATTCAATTGATAAATAAAGGTATAAAACAAGCAGCATTAAGCCAGAAAATGGCTATTCCAGGATAAAGCCCGGAATTTTACTACTTAAATAAAAGGCGCGGATTATACCACTGGTTAAAAGCTAAACACCAGTGTTGACAAGGGATTTGACTGAAAACAGACTCCGCGGAGAAATATTGAGCCGGCATCACAATGGCTGAAAAACAGATTATACTGGAAATAAAGGCTGGCAGGTTAAAACCTGACGTTATAAAAACCTCAAAGTATACTTCAAAATGTATACTTCAAAATGCATACTTCAAAATCACGCCAGAGAGTCTGACTTGAGAATCTCACTCAATAACTCTAATAATAAAACACCTGATACCTGAGTTAACTACCTGATAGGCCTTAATCGAGTCAGCTCATCTGCTGTTGAATCATCCTTTGAAGCATTTTCCTTTTCAATTTCATCATCAAGACTCCATCCTCGCATATGCTCTCGAGTTTTGGTTGCAGCGGTACTCATTGCTTTGTTATTCAGCTGCGCAAAGCCATTCATCAATATCGTTAACTGCCTCTTATCCCGGTCATCGGTAAAAGGAACTTCGTTAATTTGTGTTAACAGCTCTTCCAGCTGTTCTGTTACCCACTTGGACATTAGAGTTCACTCTTTCATTGTCTGTCAAATTGAGATTTTCCGAATAACAAACTGACTTACAATTCATAAATATCATCTTTCCGAATAATCTTCTGCTCTCCTTTAACTATAGACCTAAAAGTTATTTTCTGCCTTAACTCTATTCTCAGCTTCACGTAGAGCTCGATTCAACACAGGGTCATTACGTTCAATAATATCCTTCACTGAGCGCAAAACCTGTTCTTGAGGTTCTATTAAACGGGTAGTCTGATTTTCAACGAAATTGAGTCGCATGGTCGGCAAGTTAACCAACAAGCCTGAATGGGGTAACTTAACCTGAACAGGATAAGCAAATTGATACTGAGCCAGGCTACCAGCCCCCTCTCCAATAGTTTTGCCCAATTTATAGTAGTTAGTACTTGCAACAAAAAAACTACAGGCAGAAAAACAATAACCGTTAGTAAGCACCCACACTCTGTTGGGAATGTGCTTTTCCATTGATTGAACAGGCTCCAGCTCCAGCTCAATGGTTTCTCCCGGCTCAGCCCACCAGATTGAGTACTGGAGCATATCAGTCCACTCCATAGGCAACCATTGTAACCCCCAGTGAAACTTGTCTTCCCGACGCTTTCTGGTAGAACGACGATAATGACTCTGAAGCGGCTCACTCACTTTAACCACGCCCTGCTTTGCCCAATAGACGGGATGATGCGTGATATGACTAATTAGTTTTTTTAAATTCTCAGACAGGCCCCCCTGGTTATACCTCACATCAATAATCAGGTTCCCGATATTATTCTGAGACATTAATTCAAACTTTTCATTCAGAAATAATGCAAATTTCTCAGGTTTTTCATTAAAATCATTTAACCATATCAACGCGGTAGAATCAGTTAACTCAGAATAGCCATAATAAGAACCCGAAGACTGAGTCTTCACTTGAAAAACAGAGCGGCTTAAACCTTTCAAATGTACCTGACTCACCCGCCCCTGCCATGAATACTGAACCCTGTAATCAGACTCAATACCATCAATAGCGCGTAAAAGTTGCGCAAAATTTAATTGTATTTTTCGATTCTGGCCGCTCAGCGTTTCTTTCGCTGTTACGTTGCGCATACGCTTTAACAAAGCATCGACAGGCACATTATTAATAGAAATTATTTTGGCTCCCGCAGGTATTGTTGCAGGTTGAGACAAATCGGCCGCCACATAAAGCTCATCAATGTGTACAATCACCGCTAACGGAAAGTACGCCTGCCCCAGCTCTGACGAACCTGCTGATAATTCTTGTGGAAAGTGAATAAAAGAATGAACATCACCAAGACTCGCAACAAGTGGCGCCACCTTCGAGTAAAAGCTCTCCCTTGACAACGGATAACGAAGTGAATTTTTTGCCAATAACAGACTGTTTTCAAACTCGCTTTGTGTTACTCGAGAAAAAGGCTGTGGATGAATATCAATAATCCGTTGCCTTAAAAAATCCAGCTCTTCTATCAGAAGTTCAGGACTAATCAATGTGTCCGGTCCTACCTCAACATCGTACGTTCTGCTTTCGGGCAACTGAATGTCACTGCCAGTTCTGGTAGCAGCACAACTTGTCAGACAGGTAATAATAAACGCCATATAATAAAAACGAAGAAAACCAGGACACAAAGTCTTTACACTGGTGCGCCAGAAAGGGATTTCGCCATTTGCAACGACTTTTATAATGATAATAAAGACTCCGATAAAATTAGCATCAAATCATGGTCACCCGTATATTTACAGGCACCCGCCTGTCTCTACAGGAAAAAGTAACCGATTAATTCGTATTAATCCTTTGAAAGTTAAGCTAAAATGAGGGCAAAGTAATATTATACCTGCTATTTCGGCCGTTGATAAAACAATTGTAATGACAAAACCCAAGACAATCACAGCTAAACTTCCGACTCAATGGGGAGACTTTACTATCCATGCGATTGAACAATCCTCCGATGGAAAAGAACATGTAGCGCTCACCATGGGCGATTTCTCAACCAGTGAGCCGCTTCTTATCCGCATTCATTCAGAGTGCCTGACAGGGGACGCTTTTACCAGTTTACGCTGCGACTGCGGCCCACAGCTGGAAGCTGCTATGAAGAAAATCTCCGAAGAAGGGCGAGGAATGATTATTTACCTTCGTCAGGAAGGGAGAGGAATTGGACTGATTAACAAAATAAAAGCTTATGCACTGCAAGATCAGGGGATGGACACCGTAGAGGCTAATATCAAACTTGGTTTTGCTGCCGATCAAAGAAGTTTTGAAGTTGCTGCAGAAATACTCGAAGCTCTCGAGATAAAAACCGTAAAATTAATGACCAATAATCCACAAAAAGTTAAAGCGTTGCAGGATGCTGAAATCAATGTGATTGAAAGAGTCGAATTAAAATTTGGAAAAAATCCCCACAATGAAAGCTATCTTGCGACAAAACATGGAAAGCTAGGGCATTTTCTTGAGTAAATTATTTTCTTAAAGCAGGTTACTTTATTGAACTATTCTACTGAACTATTCCGTTATCAGCTTTCAATACTTAAACCCAGCAGCACTTTCTGGAAACCTCTGATATGAAGCCCGTATTTCATGTGAAAATTTCATTCGCTCCTATAAGTGACCTTTGGGGAGAAAATAATACGCTTTCATTTGATAGCACCGGGGCAACGCTACATATTGATAGTTCTGCAAATAGCTCAGCCGATAGTTCTACTCAACGAGCAAACAGCCTGAAAACCATCCAACAATGTGCACGCACCCTCGCCGGATTAAAATTACCTGAAATTGAGCTGACGGGAAGCTGGTCTCTTGAGGAGCAATGGCACTTCTGGCAAGGTAGTTATTCTCCTCTGGCAGTGACAAAAATCAGTTTTTCTGAACTCTCCTCCGGTGATCAACAAAAATTTGATAGCCGAGTTAAAGTATTTTCCTGGGTTAAACAGATTATTAATCAGACACCTGAAGAGTTGTCTCCCATCAATCTCGCACAACAAACTGCTGACTTTATTACACAACTGGCCCCGGAAAATGTTAATTATAAAATGATTGTTGGTGAAGAGCTGAACGCTAAAGGCTATGTCGGTCTTTATGGTGTTGGGAGAGGCAGTACTCGACCAGCAGCGTTGCTGGAATTAGATTTTATCCCCGATGGAACTCAAGATTTAACACCTGCCGTCGCACTTGTTGGAAAAGGAATTACCTTTGATAGTGGCGGCTACAGTCTGAAACAGTCTCAGGGAATGGTATCGATGAAATCAGATATGGGAGGCGCAGCAACAGTTGCCGGTAGTCTGGCGTTAGCGATTACCAACGGTCTGAATAAAAGAGTCCGGTTATTACTGTGTTGTGCTGAAAACCTGGTCAGCGGACATGCTTATAAACTATCCGACATTCTTCATTACAGAAATGACGTTTCTGTTGAAGTTGTCAATACCGATGCAGAAGGCCGGCTGGTCCTCGCTGATGGTCTGATTGACGCATCTAACAGCAAAGCACCTGTTATTATCGACGCAGCAACACTGACAGGTGCTGCCGTTGTCGCTGTAGGTGACAGTTATAATGCGATATTTTCCATGGATGATGAGCTGGCCAGCCAGTTTAAATCAATCGCTTACTCAGAATTTGATCCGGCATGGCAGCTTCCTCTGACAAAAGAGCATCAGACTAAATGTCCGTCCAGTTTTGCTGACACTGCAAATAGTCGGCCTATGCCTGGTGGTGGTGCTGGTGGTGCCAGTAATGCTGCTGGTTTTTTATCCCGCTTTGTAAATTCTGAAACTTGCCAGTGGCTTCATATCGATTTAGCTGCTTGCTACAAAAGCACACCAGATAAACTCTGGTCGGTGGGCGCTACAGGTAACGGCGTAAGAAGCATTGCCGCTTATCTCAATCAACTTTAATCAACAATAATACTGTATTTATGTTAAAAAATTTCTGGCACAGACTGACTAAAAATAGCTCAGGCAAAGCAACGGACAAAAACTTTCCCGTCATACTGGCGCGAAAGTCACATTCTGTCTCCCGCAGGAAAATGAGTAAAAATGCGTTAAAAGTCTTAAATAGACTAAACAACGCAGGTTACCAGGCATACCTGGTGGGTGGAGGCGTTCGAGACATTCTGCTTGGACTTTCACCCAAAGATTTTGATATAGCGACCGACGCAACCCCCGAACAGATAAAGCGTGAATTTAAAAATTGCCGATTAATCGGTCGCAGATTTCGGCTGGCTCATATTTTATATGGACGTGAAGTTATCGAAGTTGCCACATTTAGAGCTAATCATGAAGATTCCCCTGACAGGCACGCGCGTACCAGTGAGCAAGGTTTGTTGGTAAGAGATAATGTTTTTGGCAACATAGAAGAAGATGCATTCCGTCGAGATTTTACAGTCAATGCACTCTATTACTCAGCAAAAGATTTTACACTGCTCGATCATGTTGGAGGACTGGCAGATCTGGAAAAGCGCCAGCTACGTCTTATTGGTGATCCTGTCACTCGCTACCGCGAAGATCCGGTTAGAATACTTAGAGCTATCCGGCTCTCTTGTAAGCTCGAACTCAACATAGAATCAGCAACCGCAGCCCCCATAAAAGAACTATCAGAATTGCTTGAACACATTTCGCCAGCCAGATTATGGGATGAAAGCAATAAATTGTTTCTTTCCGGGCATGCCAGAAAAATCTGGCAGGCTTTGCTTGATTACGAAGTTCTTCCTCATTTGTTTAAAACAACCTTTCATAGTTTAAATCATGATAAAAATGGTGAGTTTAACGCTTTTATTCATGCCGCTCTGGAGAGTACTGACAGGCGAATACTCAAAAATATGCCCGTTACCCCTGCGTTTTTATTTGCTGTTTTTCTATGGCAACCAATGCGGACTCATTCTCAAAACCTGCTTAAAAAAAATTACTCGCTGTCAGACGCCAGCCAGAAGGCGGCAAACCAGGTTTTTGACGAGCAGCGAAAAACAATTGCCATACCAAAACGCTTTACAATGACCGTTCGAGAGATCTGGGATCTACAGCACAGGCTTACCAATCGTCGCCGTAAAAGCGTTGATACTATTATGCAACACCCTAAGTTTCGAGCAGCCTACGACTTTTTATGTTTACGAGCATTAAATGACAACCAATTATCTGAGCTGGCCCGTTGGTGGACCGATTATCAAGATGCCTCTCAGGAAGAACGCTATAAACTCATAAAAAATGTCAACCAGAGTAACCCTCAGAGAAAATCTAAAAATAAGCGCTCCAGTAAATTTTCCCGGGGTAAAGCAAAAAACAATGAATAAACCTGAAGCAAAGACTCAAGACCCGATAAAAAAAATATCGTATATTGGTGTTGGCGCAAACCTGAATAACCCACACTCCCAGGTTCAAAATGCAATATCCTTGCTTGCTGAGCTTCCCGACACTCAATTAGTTCAATCATCCAGCTTGTATCAAAGCTCTCCAATGGGACCTGAAAATCAACCGGACTATGTTAATGCCGTTGTAAAGCTGGAAACGCAATTAGCTGCGTTTTCTCTGTTACGTGAACTACAAAAAATTGAAAACGCTCAGGGTCGAATACGTAACAGTGAAAGGTGGGGACCACGCATACTCGATCTGGACATTCTGCTTTATAACGATGAAATCATCAGTGAGCCAGAACTGACTATTCCCCATTACGGTATGCGGCAAAGAAATTTTGTTTTAATACCTTTATTTGAAATTGAGCCAACATTAATGCTACCACAAGAACAACCTCTGGCGGCTTTGCTAGATACAGTTAATACAAGCGGGATACGAAAACTTTGACTGACAAAAACGAAATCAATAAAAAGCACTATATCGCAATAGAAGGCCCTATTGGCGTAGGTAAAACAACACTGGCCAGAAAAATTGCACAAACAAACCAGTCAGAGCTGCTACTGGAAAAAATTCACGAGAATCCTTTTCTGGAGCGCTTTTATCAGAATCCGAAAACAGGTGCTCTCCCTGCTCAATTGCAGTTTTTATTTAACCGAACACAACAGTTAAAATCCCTGGTTCAAACCGATATGTTCATTAACGCGTACGTAGCTGATTTTCTTATTGAAAAAGACCAGCTATTTGCTGAAGTGACATTAAACCAGGAAGAACTCAATTTATATCAACAAGTCTATCAAAACCTGACTTTCGACGCCCCAAAGCCAGATCTTGTTATCTACCTGCAAGCACCAGTAAACGTTTTACATAAACGAATTAAAAATCGCGGTGTGAGTATGGAGAGTGCCATTACGACAGAGTACCTTGAAAAACTAAGTTCAGCCTATACCGACTTTTTTCATTATTATGAGTCAGCACCTTTACTGATAGTCAATGCATCAGGAATTGATCTGGTTAATAATGATGAGCATTTTCAACAATTAATGGAACGAATTGAAAACACGACTAACGGACGTAACTATTTTAATCCGACGATCAGTTAACCCCTGTTAACCCAATAGAGCTAGCCTGATATGAAAAAACAGACAATCACCAGCATTTATTCGCTAAAAGAAAACAATAGTCCCATCGCAGTACTCACTGCTTACGATGCCACTTTTGCAAAGCTGTTATCACGTCAGGGAGTAGAGGTTATTTTAATTGGTGACTCTCTTGGTATGACTGTTCAGGGACACCATTCAACGGTATCCGTTACCATGCAGGATATGTGTTATCACACCCGAAGTGTCGCGACAGGTAACGAAGCAGCCTTTTTGATGGCCGATCTTCCTTATATGTCCTATGCCACAACAGAAATGGCATTGAATAATGCAACCTTGCTAATGCAGGCTGGTGCTAACATGGTGAAACTAGAGGGCGGTCAATGGTTAGCGCCTACGATAAAGTCACTCACAGAACAAGGCATTCCAGTCTGTGGACATCTGGGTTTAACGCCACAGTCTGTTGACGCACTTGGGGGTTATAAAGTTCAGGGCAGAGAAAAAGGTCAAGCTCAACGTATGCTGGACGATGCTCTGGCACTAGAAAAAGCAGGCGCAAAGATGTTGGTTCTGGAGTGTATCCCTCAAAAACTGGCCAGAGAAATCAGTGAGGCTCTATCCATTGTGACTATAGGCATTGGTGCAGGCAAAGAGACTGACGGCCAGGTGTTAGTTCTGCATGACATGCTCGGCCTGAACGAGCAATTTAATCCACGCTTTGTAAAAAATTTCATGCAGGACGAAAACTGCAATGATATTCCAACCGCTATAAAGCACTACGTAGAAGCGGTTAAAAGTGGTCACTTTCCTGCAGATGAACATAGCTTTGATTAACACTAACCACTATTAAGTATCAATCCTGGCCAGTGAATTCCAGAAAAAATGAAACCAGAGTATAATTTTCATGAAAATTATTGATAATCCAGTAGCACTGCAACAAGAGTTACTTACACTGAAAAAGAAAGGTAAAAGCATTGGTTTTGTGCCGACAATGGGAAACCTTCACGCGGGTCACCTCTCACTGGTCCAGCTGATAAAAAAACAAAGTGATATTGTAGTCTGTAGTATTTTTGTTAACCCTGCACAGTTTGGTGAAAATGAAGACCTGGCCAGTTATCCACGAACATTAAGCGAAGATATCCAAAAGCTGGAAGCACTTGGAATAGATTATTTATTCACTCCCACAGACAATCAAATCTATCCTCACGGAAAAAACAAACACTCCTCTGTAGAATTGAATCGTCTGACCGAACATTTATGTGGAAGTAGTCGTCCGGACCACTTTAAAGGGGTGACTACCGTTGTCTGCATTCTGTTTAATATTGTACAACCTGACGTAGCTGCTTTTGGCAAAAAAGATTACCAACAATACCAGGTCATCAAAGCAATGACCAGAGATCTGATGATGCCCATAAAAATTATTGGCGGAGAGATTGTTCGTGAAAGCAACGGCCTGGCCATGAGTTCCAGAAATACTTATTTAAGCAAAGCAGAAAAAGAAAAAGCCAGTACTTTAAGACAAACAATTCTATCCACTGCAGAACAAATCAAATCAGGAACGTCATTGGAGAAAACAATAGAAAACGCGATTAACAACCTGAAAAGACATGGTTTTAAAATTGACTATTTTAAAGTTGTCAGACAGAACGATTTGCAAGAAGCGCAACAAACCGACAAATCACTACTGATCGCCTGTGCAGCGTGGTTGGGACAACCAAGATTGATCGATAACCTCGAACTAAATCTCAATTAGTTATACCTGGAGAATTTTACCTTTCATTATAGTCAAAACCCAACAGGTAAATGGTTACCAGGACTTACTATCGTATTTTTCAGCATTTTTATCTTACCAATATCGCTCAGACAGGTATTTGAGTAAAAAATCCGCATTTTTGTTGTTATGCAACAACAGTTCTTGTTAAACTCGAACAGCTTTCAAATAATGAGAAAAATATTTTTCATCTGAACAGGATCGTTTAAGCAGTACAAAATAAAAGATTCAAAAAATCGCTTCAATCAGTTCAGTGAAAAAACATAGCAAGCTACATTACTTAGAGGACAAATGCGCATGCCAGAAGTCAGAGTAATCAAAAAATATCCTAACCGTCGATTGTACGATACAGAAATCAGCCGCTACATTACCTTATCCGATCTTAAAGAACTTGTTGTCTCTTATTGTGACTTTAAAGTAATTGAAGCCAAAACAGGCGAAGACCTGACACGTTGTACCCTTATGCAAATCATCGCCGAAGAAGAAATGAATGCCCAGCCTTTGCTGACTGCAGAAATTCTTAAAGAGTTTGTTCGCTTTTATGGCGATTCAATGCAGGCAATGATGAGCCGTTTTCTCGAACATAGCATCAAGCACTTCATGGATAAACGAGCAGGTTTAAAAAGCCCACTCAATACCATTCTGGGCGCTAACCCTGTTTCGCTAATGCAAAATATTGCTGAACAAAACATCGATTCCTGGCAAACCAGACCCAGTCAACAAAATAAGGAGTCACTTTCTTAAGTGGCTCCCCGTCTGTTGCTGCTATAAAAAATAGCGCAACAGACTATTATTTATAATCTTTTAATCTGCAATACCCACTCGGTATGTTGATCCACAATGATATCTATCGCCACTAATCTGGCAACCTGAATCCTTACCAACCACATTAAGAAGTAATCTTTAATTGCCCGCTCTGGCTCATTTGATTTTTGGAGAAACCAATGTTAAATACCGCTTATTACTCTCAGTTCTTCTCTGCGCCACACACTTTAGTCAATGGCACTTCAACTAGAGAAATTTCAGTTAGAGAGACTTCTATCAGAAATATTTTTGAAAGCTTAAAAAATAATACTGACAAATTAAATACACGACTTCATCAGTCGACAAAATACGCCTGTCAAACACAAAAAGAACAGAGCGACTTTTTGTCAAACAGAAAAGAAGCATTTCAGCTACAGTCAGCAGGTATAAAAAAAATTAGAAAAGGTCAGTTAAAATCAGCAATTTCACTATTAAAAGAGGCTTTAACTCTCTATAGTTTTGGTGGTGGAGAAACCGCTTACTGTCAACGATATCTTGGGTTAGCCTGCTCAAAATCAAAAAATTATAATGATGCCGTTGCATTTTACCGACAAGCCCTGAACAGTGGTCGACTTAGCAGCAGAAATGCCGCTTTTTGCCAACGTAGTATGGGGCTGGCTCTTAGTAACTTAAATCGCTACGAAGAGTCCATTGAGTATTTTGAAGCAGCACTAAAAAGTAAAGAGCTTCTACCAGCACAAACCCCGCATTGCGAGCGCGATCTGGGAATCGCGCTATTTAATACTGAGCAATATGATGACGCTCAAAAATATTTATCCAGTGCATTGAATAATTTGTTTTTAAGCCAGAAAAGTAGAGAAACCTGTGAGAACTTTATTGCGCATATGGAACAAGAACAGAAACAACAGTTAGACTCATTATTAAAAAATTTTAGAGACTTGATGCCTCAAGTTATTGTTAATGCTAAAACTTAAGGCTCAAGAGTTCAGCTAACTCGGGTATCCAGCCAAAATCTTTAAGCCGGACCCTGTTTTTTAACACAACAACCCCTTCCTCCTGCAAATGACCTTTCTGCTTTTCCGCCATAGGACTTCCCGCCGGGAACGCCAGCTGCCCATTGCTTTTAAGCACTCGATACCAGGGAAGCTTCAAGGCGCTCGGCGCATACCCCAGAACCTTTCCTGTCAGGCGCGCCCGCCCGGGCAATCCAGCCAGATCAGCAATCTGACCATAACTGGCAACTTTACCTTCAGGAATCGTTGTGACGACCTGCCAGATTTGTTGAGCTTTCTGCTTATCATAAGCCATATTGTGCTATCCTGAATTATCTTCTCCGGTGACGATAAGTATTTTTTTCAATAACCAGACCATCATTAATGTATCTGCTGGCGTTTGAACATCACTTAATTAAACATAACTTAAAAAGTGTTACCAGAAAATAAAAACCTTACACTGATAACTCTATTCGAATGATCAGTTTACCTTCGACATAAAATGATTAATAATTTACTCATTTACAGCATAGCGAATCAATCTATTATGGACATGTTTACACTCAGAAAACCAGCTTGCCGAACTATCGGCTCAATTTTACTTATTTTACTAATCAATGCCTGCGCAACGAATATTGCCGGTCGCAAACAACTCATGCTGGTTTCCGAAGATAAAGCGATTAACGCCTCAAAACAGGCCTACACATCCACCATTACACCACTGGCCAAAGAAGGTAAAGTCGATAGTGATCCGGCCACGGTAAAACGTATCAGACGCATTACTGATAAACTGATTCAGCAAGCAATTATCTTAAGACCAGACACACAGCACTGGGAATGGAGTGTCAAAGTGATTGATGACCCCAAAACCGTAAATGCCTGGTGTATGGCAGGTGGAAAAATGGCCATTTATACAGGTCTGCTCACACAACTATCCGCCACCGACGATGAAGTCGCTCAGGTCATGGGTCATGAAATATCCCATGCATTGGCCAATCATTCAGCAGAACGCATGTCTGTCGCGTTAGCCAACAATCTTGCGTTAACAACCCTGTATGCTACGGGAGAGGTTAGCACAACAACATTAGGTGCAACCGCTGTAGCCGCAAAAATGGCACTGACTCTTCCGAATAGCCGAACTTCTGAAGCTGAAGCCGACGTCATTGGAATTGAGCTGGCTGCAAAAGCTGGCTTTAACCCTGAGGCTGCTATTTCGCTCTGGCAAAAAATGGCGCAGGTTAACGGCAATGGCGGCGTTGAGTTTCTAAGCACCCATCCCTCACCAGCCAACCGTGAACAAGGCTTGCGTAAACTCATTCCAGAAATGATGCCTTATTACCTTAAAGCAAAATAAATCATTGCCATCAACCAGAAAAAATGAAGACTATCAGGGAGTATCCCTCCCTGCTACACCAGTCGCTTAAAGACGAGATTTACTGGAGGATTTAATTATGAAATGGATCGATATAGGGATTAATTTAACAAACCGCCGCTATCAGAAAGACAGGCCGCAGGTCATTGAAAATGCATTGATTGCAGGCGTAGAAAAAATGATCATTACTGGCACCAATGTCAATGAAAGTAAAAAGGCTTTTCAGTTAACTCAATCCAGGCCCGGTACGCTTTACGCAACGGCAGGTTGTCATCCTCACGATGCCAGCACACTAAATGCGGAAGGCCTGACAGAGATAGAAACACTTGCCAGTCAAAAAACAGTGGTTGCCATCGGCGAGTGTGGGCTGGATTTTAATCGTAATTTTTCCCCACCAGAAAAACAGATTACTGCATTCAAACAGCAGCTGGAGCTGGCTGTTAAACTCGATAAACCGGTATTTCTCCATGAAAGAGATGCTTTCGATACTCAATTCGAAATATTAAAAGACTATATGCCAGCGCTGAGAGGCGCTGTTATTCATTGTTTTACAGGAACCGCACAAGCACTAGAGCAGTATCTGGCACTGGGTTTGAGCATTGGTATTACCGGCTGGATTTGTGACGAACGGCGCGGCCAGGGACTTTACGATATTACCCGTCTCATTCCTGATGACCGTCTGATGATAGAAACTGACGGTCCCTACCTGACTCCTCGAAACCTCAGCCCAAAACCTGCAGGCGGCCGCAACGAACCAAAGTTTTTACCTCATATTGCGCAAACCATTGCACAAGCTCGAGAACAAAGCTTGCAGCAGGTTGCTTCCATCAGCTATACCAATAGTTGTACTTTTTTCAATCTGACTTAAAAAACGATTAATCTCTGGTAATGATGACTGAACGCAAACCAACCAATAATCACCTGCTCCATCAATCCGAAGCACAGGTTATCCTGTTGCACGGCTTAAGCCGAAGCCCGAGAAGCATGAAAAAGCTGGCCGATAAACTGACTAAAAGTCATTATCGAGTATTTAATCCTGGTTATAACAGTCTTGTTAATAATTACCAGCAAATCTTGTCTCAGCTAGACCGTAAAATCAGTGAGTGGGTTAACCCCGAGCTTCCAATTCATTTTATTGGCCATTCCTTTGGTGGAATTTTAATCCGAGGTTTACTTGCCAACCACCCGGAATGGAACGTCGCTCCCCGCAAAGGTCGCTGCGTTATGCTGGGTTCACCCAACAAAGGCACAAAAACCGCATCCTTTATGTTGTCTCACTGGTGGTTCAGGCACTTTGTTCCCAAAGTAACCACCGATCTCGCTCCAGGCAGCCCATTATTATCGTCTCTGCCAGAACCAGAAATTGAGACGGGTATTATCGCTGGCAACGTAAAATACAGCATCGTGATTCCCGTCAGCTGGTATTACAAAAAAGCCACCGGTAACGCACCTGGAGACGGAATCGTAGAACTATCTAATACCCAATGTAGCAATATGGCCGACTTTATCATTATGCCCTTGCATCACTCCTTTATGACATGGGATAGTGACCTTGTTAAAGAGGTAATGCATTTTTTAAAAAACGGCCATTTTAGCGATGACTATCAACGAGTTGAAAGAAATTCTGAATTTCAGTCTTAAATTTCAGTCAGGTTAATATTTATTGCAATTGTATGCTCTGGAGAGAAATAACTGATGTCGCATAATCAATTTTCATTACTAAAAGAAAAACGTTTTTTACCCTTCTTTATCACTCAGGCGCTGGGAGCATTGAATGATAACGTTTTTAAGAATGCACTCATCATATTGGTTAGTTTTACTACCGCCACCAGGCTGGGCCTCGATGCAGGCCTGTTGGTTAACCTTGCTGCCATATTATTTATTCTGCCATTCTTTCTATTTTCAGCAACCTCAGGTCAACTGGCCGATAAGTATGAAAAATCACGCAGTATTCGTTATATCAAATTTGCAGAAATCATCATTATGGCTGGAGCCATAACGGGTTTTTACCTGGATAATGTCTACCTTTTATTAGGTATTCTATTCCTTATGGGATTTCAGTCAGCTCTGTTTGGCCCACTGAAATATGGTCTGCTGCCTCAACACTTGCATACCGAAGAACTGATTGGTGGCAATGCATTAGTCGAATCTGGTACTTTTTTAGCCATATTGCTGGGTACTATTCTCGGTGGCGTATTTATCGCGATGGGAGCCGATGGTATGAATTATCTGTATGCCTCATTACTTACATTTGCTGTTGCCGGTTTTCTTGCCAGCCGAAAAATCCCCAACACGCCGGCAGTCAACCCGGAATTAAAAATAAACTGGAATCCGGTCACAGAAACCATTCGAAATTTTAAGTTTATGGCGACCAATAAAACCGTCTTTCTCGCCATCCTTGGGATTTCCTGGTTCTGGTTTTATGGTGCTGTTTATCTGGCTCAGATCCCCAATTATACCAAATCAACACTGGCTGGTGACGAATCAGTTGCTATTTTGTTTTTAACCGCATTTTCAGTAGGCATTGGTATTGGCTCTATTTTTTGCGAAAAGCTTTCTGCCGGCCGCGTTGAAGTGGGCCTGGTTCCAGTCGGAGCCATAGGACTAAGTGTATTTGGCTATGATCTCTACCTGACAAATTCGGCCTCCGAACTCACACCAACCTTTAACTACGTTCAATTTTTCTGGCTCGACGGCTCATGGCGCGTACTAATAGATGCAACATTGATTGGCATATCCGGAGGACTCTTTACAGTGCCTTTATACGCACTGGTACAACAGGTCGGCGATAAAAAACATATGTCTCGCCTGTTTGCAGGCTTAAACATCATGAACGCCTTTTTTATGGTGATTTCCGGCATATTTGCCATCGCCCTGCTTCAGGCAGGTTTGACCATTCCTCAAATATTTCTGACTACAGCAATTATCAATATTTTTGTTGCCATTTATATCTTTTTTAAAGCACCCCTTTTTATTGTTCGCTTTATCACCTGGCTGTTAGTGAATACCATTTATCGAATTAAAAATAACAACCTGAACCTCATTCCAAAACATGGTGGCTGCGTACTGGTTTGTAACCATGTCAGTTTTATCGATGCCCTGATTATTGCCGGTTACTGCAAAAGAAATATTCGCTTTGTCATGTACCATAAAATATTTAAGGCTCCTCTGATAGGCCCTTTTTTCAAAATGGCAAAAGCCATCCCTATTGCCCCGGCACTAGAAAACAAAAAACTGATGCAAAGTGCTTTTGATAAAATAGCACAAGAACTGGAAAATGGCGAAGTGGTCTGTGTTTTCCCCGAGGGACAGCTCACTGCCGATGGTAACGTTGGTGAGTTTAAAAAAGGCATTGAAAAAATTATTCAACGCACGCCTGTCCCTGTTATTCCCATGGCATTAAAAGGACTCTGGGGAAGCTGGTTCAGTCGTTACAATGGTAAAGCAATGTCAGGTATGCCTAGAAAATTCATGGCCAGGGTCAATATTATCGCCGGAAACCCTGTCCCCCCGGAAGAAGTTTCCGCCGATATGTTGTATAAAAAAGTGAGTGCATTGAAGGCGGATTAACATCCGCTTTATTAACAATAATTTTGTTACCATCGTACACAAGTTGTAAAGTTAGAACTCTCACTCTTATTAGTCCAGGAAATAAAACTGGCTAACTAGCGTAATCGAATACCCCCTGTAAAAACAGCAAGTTACTCCCATCAGAGACATTTAATGCCCGTCAAAACCAGAGTCACTATGACTTTTATCGCCATTTTCAGTAAACTAGCTTCCATCAGGCCATGAACCAGTCATTTTCTGGCCAGAACGATGATTAAACTCAATAACCAGCGTATTAAAAGAGTGTTATATGAAAAGTAAATTAATTATTCTCAGTGCATTTCTGATGGTGTTTCTGGCTGCAGCCTGGCTGCTTAAACACACTGAAGAGCCTGTCAGCTCTGAACAACTGGCTAATCTGGTGTCTGTGGTAGACAATAATTTTACTCGACTGGCCAGTGAAGCAAACAACAAGCAACCTGCGTCTGACAAAAAACAGAACAATACTTCAACGGGCAAAACCACCAACCCGGCTGACACTATAAGTGAAACCATTGTTGCTATCATTTATAAAAAATCAGACACCACCTGGTTTATCAAAGCCAGAAACAATAATGAGATAATCAATCGTAACCTGCCAGAATTTACCCGCCTGTTTCTTGAACAACTGAAGTTCGACTCCAGTGAACAACCAGACTTCTCACATATTCCCGAGTCTTATCGCAAAATCTCTGACAAACCCATGCGTGTTGCGACTTTTGATGTTAATGGGCTGGAAATTTCGGTCGCTAAATTACCTGGCAACCAGGATGTTCAGCAAAACATACAACGATGGAGAAGACAGCTATCACTCACAAAAGAAGCCCCGGAATTTGTTAAATATCAGGACAATAATAAAACCATCCTGGTAAAACTTTCTCAAAATACAGCTTCCTCTCAGACGACATCAGCTAACCGTTCGGCCCAGGCCCCGGAAAAAGAAAAGCTTGAAGAATTTTTACAGTTTGAATTAACCAGTAACTGGAAAAAGGTTAACAATGAGTCAAAAATGGCTGCCGGAAAATTTCAATTGAACGACAATGGCAAACAATATGATGTTGCCGTACTCCGGTTGCCATCAAGCGCCCCTGTTGAAATGATTTTAAATATCTGGAAACAGAAAGCGGGTATTTCTGCCGAACAAAAATTAGAGGTATCAAACCTGACCAGCAAATATCAGCAACAGTGGAAGCTCTATCCTTTAAATGGAGAGCAATTGAATATTGTTGTCGCCATGCACGTTGGAAAAACAAAATACACCTTTTTACGGCTCGCCAGTAATAAAGCACTGCCAGACTCTGCAACATCAGCATTTAAAATCTTTTTGAAGAATAGCAAAGTCATCAAACCTTAAGCGGTTAACCAGAAAGTAACCGGGCCGTCATTGCACAGAGAAACTTGCATGTCGGCTCCAAAGATACCGCTTTCTACTGGTGAATGTTGTAACTGGGCTTGCGACAGAAAATAGTCAAATAATGCCTTACTGATTTCAGGCGGGGCAGCGGTAGAAAAAGAAGGACGCTTGCCTTTGCGCGTGTCAGCAGCCAGTGTAAATTGAGGAACCAGCAATAATCCGCCACCAACATCAGATATGCTGAGATTCATTTTATCTGATTCATCAGAAAAAATTCGATAACCCAACAGACGTTCTAACAGGCGATCTGCATTGGACTTCTGATCATCTTTTTCAACGCCAATGAGTGCAACAATACCTTGATTTATCTGACCGACTACCTGAGCATCAACGACGACATTAGCATTAGTTACTCGTTGAATCAGTGCAATCATGGGAGAGTTCCTGGTGCATTTCTTTAGTTGCTCTAACAAGACCGTCAATTATTCCCGCCTCGGTAGTAGAATGTCCAGCATCTCTGATCACATGTAGTTCGCATCCCGGCCACTTGCTCTGTAAAGACCAGGCATTTTCCAGAGGACACAACATATCGTATCGTCCATGTACAATAATCCCGGGGATACCTTCCAGTTTGAAGGCGTTATCCAATAGCTGATTCTCTTCAAGAAAACACTGATTAACAAAATAATGTGCGCTAATTAAGGCCATGCTTAAAGCAACGTGCGGTGCGACCATTTGCTCAACAACTGCCGGATTTGGCTCCAGAGTTGCCGTTTTACCTTCCCACATAGACCAGGCTTTTGCTGCAGCCATTCTGGCCAGTTCATCTTCTCCGGTTAATCGAGAATAATAAGCAGATAAGAGGTTGTCTCGTTCACCTGGAGGGATCAGTCGAATAAATTCATGCCAATAATCGGGAAAGATCTTACGAGTACCATCAAAATAAAGCCAGTCAATATCGGCTTTACGCCCGAGAAAAACGCCCCGTAAAATAATACCCAAAACTTTATCCGAATGGGCTTCTGCATAAGCCAGTGCCAGCGTTGCGCCCCAACTGCCCCCCATGACAACCCATTGTTCAACATTGAGTTTTAATCGAATCACTTCAAGGTCATTAATCAACGCCAGCAGATTATTATTTTCCAGACTGGCATGGGGTTCTGAACGACCACAACCACGTTGATCGTAAGTGATGATTCGGTATTTTTCAGGATCAAAATAACGTCGATGAACTGATTCACATCCAGCTCCAGGCCCACCATGCAGGTAAACCACAGGAATACCATCAAAATCACCAGACTCTTCAACATAGAGCTGCTGATTATCACCCACGTCAATATGATAGGTTTTGTTCGCTTTAATCTCTGGATAAAGTTTCTGCATCTACCTGATCTGATCGAGGAAAACTATTGCTTAAGGTTAGCATACAATAACAACAACTACCGCAATAAAATCATTATCGCCCCTGCGGCATGCGTATTGTAGATAAGTAACAACTTACCTCAACTGAAGCTCAATGGAATATCATTGCAGGCAATACAGGACTATAAACCGACGTTTCCTGAGTGCAGGTAGAATGACATTATTCTTTCTTTTGCTCTACATTTCCATCTCCCCGCAAAATAATGACGATCCCTTCTGGTACACTACGTGTGGGTAAACCTTTCACTTTTCTGACAACATCATAAGCCTGTTGAGCACAACTACTGGTATTATCTGAGCTATTCTCGCTGATTCTAAGACACCGGGCATACTCCAGTTTCAACTCCTCTGTCACGCTGGTTTCTGCTGGTGGTGGAACATAGCCATACAGACCTATATCAGGAGCAGCTCCCGAACACCCGGACAATAAAACAGCAACAGACAGCACCAGAGATAAAACTTGTGCTGAAATTAATACCTGACATGACGGCTCTATATTCTGCTTTATATCCAACTTTAACCCCTGTTAATTATTCATCTGTCGTTAAAATCCACAGCTATTGAGTAAAGCAACACGAAATAGTTCACTTGGGTATAGTATATACTTTGTTCATTTCAGAATTGACATTGTCGGCAAAGAGTTATAATAATAGGCAGTTTCACTCGTAATCCATCTATTAATTATCCTGGAAGCCTGTTTATGATAAAAAGAAGATCCCTGTTAACCTCTATTTCTCCTTTGCTTTTACTCAGTGTGAGCTATATACAGGCAGCAACGCAACCTGACATACCGTTAAATACTGTTCTTTCGCAACTGGTAAATTGCAGTGACACTATCACTATTCGCTCTCAAAGCCTGACAAAAAAACAACAAAAGGACGCCTGTAAAGCACTTTCCAAACAGGAAAAGTACTTTCATCAGGTTTTTAATACTCAAGGTAAACCTGTTAAACATGATAACAATACCAGCCTGCGTGTTAATGTGTATAGCTCAGCGACCGACTATAAACAACATGCGGGAAACCACTTTAACATTTCAACAGATAATGGCGGAATGTACCTTGAAGGCTACCCGGAAAAACCCGGAAACCATGCGGAATTTATCAGTTACGAAAAAGATGAAAAAATCTGGAACCTGAGACACGAATACGTACACTATCTTGACGCTCGCTTTAATCTGTATGGTGATTTTTGTGCCAGCCTTCATGATAATCACTCGGCGCCAGAAAACTGTGCTTCACCTTCTCCGCTATACCCACACACAGTCTGGTGGTCTGAAGGTCTGGGGGAATATATTGCCTGGCAAAATGATCACCCCAGAGCGCTGACAAGAATTGCTGATAAACCAGCGGAATATAAGCTGAGCGAAATATTCAATACCAGCTATGAAAAAAATGGCGGTGGCGTTCGAGTTTATTACTGGGGATATTCTGCAGTACGCTTCATGATGGAAAAACAACGCGATAAAGTTGAGGAAATGCTGGTCTTTTTAAGAGCCGGTGACTTTCCAAGGTATCAGGCACTGGTAACCAGTTGGGGAACAAGCATGGATGCAGAGTTTGCAAAATGGTTAGCACCGTTGCTTAAAGAAAAAGCCAACGTCGCCAAAAAATAACAGCTCATTAGTCACAGAAATTCAGGAAGTGTGCTTTTTGCCTTTTCAAGAATAAGATTCAGCCTGCAGAAATCAATCTGCAGGCTGAAATAAGACAGAAGTTAACCGATTAACTTTCTTTAGGTAACCTACCGGCACGTTTTCTTTCATTTTCAGTCAGGAAGCGCTTACGAATACGAATGCTCTCTGGCGTCACCTCTACCAGCTCGTCATCATCAATAAACTCAAGGCTCTGTTCCAACGTCATTACAATAGGTGGCGTCAATACAATGTTTTCATCGGTACCTGAGGCTCGAATGTTATTTAACTGCTTGCCTTTTAAAGGATTAACCGTCAAATCGTTGTCTCTTGAGTGAATACCTATCACCATGCCTTCATAAACTTCAACACCGTGACCTATAAACAGTCTTCCTCTATCCTGGAAGTTAAATAACGCATATCCCAGAGCTTTTCCGGTACCATTAGAAATCATGACACCATTATGGCGTTGTGCTAACGCACCTCTATGCGCTGGACCATAAGCGTCAAAGGTATGATAGATTAAACCTGTGCCAGAAGTTGCAGTCATGAATTCGGTCTGAAAACCAATGAGGCCACGTGATGGAATATAAAAATCGACTCTGACTCGACCCTTACCATCCAGTTGCATATTGCGCATTTCAGCTTTGCGCTCTCCAAGACGCTCCATGATAGTTCCCTGGTGCTGCTCTTCAATATCAACAGTCACATTCTCATAGGGTTCCATCAAGACACCGTCGACTTCTTTCATGATAACTTCCGGGCGAGAAACAGCCATCTCAAAGCCTTCACGACGCATTGTTTCAATCAACACTGACAAATGAAGTTCACCACGACCCGAGACTTTAAATTTATCGGCGTCATCTAGCTGCTTGACTCTTAATGCCACGTTATGAATCAGTTCTTTTTCAAGACGGTCAAGGATTTGACGAGAAGTTAAAAACTTGCCTTCTTTTCCACAAAATGGTGAAGTATTCACCTGAAACGTCATATTAACCGTTGGCTCATCAACCGTCAGTGCAGGTAGTGCCGCAACATGCTCAGGATCACAAAAAGTATCCGAGATTTTTGGCTCTCCCACACCAGTAATCGCAATAATATCGCCAGCCGACGCTTCTTCCACTTCGGTCCGGTCCAGTCCCATATAACCAAGTACTTGTCCAACCTTAACTCGACGTGTATTACCATTAATATCGATACTGGTGAGTTGCTGATTCTTTCTGATTTTACCACGAGTAATACGACCAACGGCGATTGCACCAACATAACTGGAGTAATCCAGAGACGTCACCTGCATTTGAGTCGGGCCATCAACCTGAACGTCTGGGTACGCAACGTGTTTAACGATAGCTTCAAACAACGGCGTCATATCACCTTCACGCACAGTATCTTCTTCACTGGCATAACCATTTAAAGCAGAGGCATAAATAATTGGAAAGTCCAACTGTTCATCGGTGGCTCCCAGTTGGTCAAACAACTCAAAAACCTGATCAATAACCCAGTCAGGACGCGCTCCAGGACGATCAACTTTATTAACCACTAAAACAGGCTTAAGACCCTGAGCAAAAGCTTTCTGAGTTACAAAACGTGTTTGTGGCATAGGTCCGTCGACGGCATCAACTAATAGCAAAACAGAATCTACCATTGACATGATTCGTTCAACTTCACCGCCAAAATCAGCATGTCCGGGAGTGTCTACAATGTTAATTCGGTAATCATTCCAGCGGATCGCAGTATTTTTTGAAGTAATAGTAATACCACGCTCTTTCTCCAGATCATTAGAGTCCATTACTCGCTCATCAAGCTCAACTCGCTGGTCAATCGTGCCAGATTGTTGTAGTAATTTATCCACCAGGGTGGTTTTTCCGTGGTCAACGTGCGCGATAATCGCAATATTTCTTAAATTCTCAATCACTAGAGTCAATGCCTCAAAAATTACTCGGTCGGCGTCATTATTACTATACGCCTGAAAAACAGAAGGCGCGTATTCTACGCGGATTCTCAATCAGAATCATTGTTTTTGGCGAAAATTTATGCATTTTCGTAAAATAGTGCTTAAAAAGCTGCACACTGTTCTCGAAACTAACAGACCAATGAATCTCAAAAAGTGATGGGTTTCATTGGTTCAATGGACCTGAATCACATAAATTCCATTTTCTTATATCTTTTAATTATCGCAATACTCCATCAACAAATTTTATGTTAATATTACCGTTCGCTCTGAATTGAAAATTAATTTTATAGCCTGATAGCTATCCACAAGATTTGTCATTTCGCATACCTGACGACCTGTATTCATGCGGGTAGTTGACGCCAGGTATCTCAGAGAAGCATGTTGTTCTTATAATTAGTTGAAGTTAAATTTATATTAAATTAGTTAACAGTCAGCTCACTATAACCATTCAAAAATTAGATTGAAAAATGAAATTAGATCTGGATTCTATACGCGTATTAAAAACAATTGTTGAGAAAGGCAGCTTTGCCGCAGCAGCAAAAACACTCCACCGAGCACAATCAGCCATCAGTTACCAGATAAAAAAACTGGAGGAAGTGCTTAACCTGGAAATATTCAACCGAAGCGAGTACCGAGCCGTATTGACGCCTGCAGGACAAACGATTCTTGATGAAGGAGTACGCCTGTTATCACAGGCAGAACACATTGAAGAACTTGCCTTACAGCTCAACCAGGAGTGGGAACCCAGCTTTGAAGTTGTCGTTGACGGTATTCTTGAAATTGAGCCAATTATGGCTGCAATGAAAGCGCTACTCCATGAAGATATCCCCACAAAAATATCGCTTACTATGGAATATCTCGGTGGCGTACAGCACCGCTTTGATAAAAACCAGGCCGATCTTATGCTGGTTAAAGAATATCAGAAATCCCCACATTTATTATCTCGTGCCATGCCCGACGTCCTTTGCCTGTTATGTGTATCGTCAAACCATCCTCTGGCTATCGTTGAGCAGGTTTCCATTGCACAGTTACAACAATACGTTGAACTTAGCGTACATGACTCTAGCGAACAGGATTTATATGACGTTGAGCATATGCACTTTGGCGGAGAGCGAATGTTTTATTTAAGTGATTTTAAAAGTAAAAAACAAGCCCTTCTACAAGGAATAGGGTTTGGCTGGATGCCTCACTACCTGGTTAAAAATGAATTAAACAAAGGCTCTCTGGTTGAGGTAAAATATCAACATGATTCGCGCTTTACCTTTACTCCACATTTGGTGTGGCGAGCCGAAAAGAAACTGGGGAAAACAGCACAACGGTTTATGCAGTTGTTAACGCGGCCCGATTGAAGCTAACGTGCAAAATTAGTGGGATCACTCAATGAAACTTGATGAAATAACCATTTATCCGGTTAAATCACTTTCAGGAATTCAACTGAAGCAGGCTGAAGTATCTTCCGCAGGACTGTCTGAAGATAGAACCTGGATGCTGATTGATGATCAGAGCGTTTTCATCAGTCAACGAAAAGTCCCACTCCTGGCACGAATAAGCGTTCAACAACTCAAGCCACAACAATGGCTTATCAATTCTCCGGCCATGTCACAACTGATAATTGACAGTAGTCAGATTAGTGAAGAGCTGACTACTGCCAGACTATGGAAAGACCAATGCTCCGTAATCGTTGCCAAACCCCCCGTTAATCGATGGTTCAGCCAATTTTTAGAGCAACCTGTCAGGCTGGTGTATTATGACTTTCAGAATCCACGTAAAACCGACCCTTGCTATTCAAAACCAAAAGATACCGTCAGTTTTGCCGATGGTTTTCCATTATTGCTAGCATCCCAATCCTCACTGGATGATTTAAATACTCGATTAGAAAATCCTGTTACTATGACTTCATTCAGACCTAACGTCGTTATTAATTCCAGTATTGCTTATCAGGAAGATCACTGGAAGAAAATACAAATCGGTCAGGTTGCATTTGATGTCGTTAAACCCTGCCAACGCTGTGTATTAACAACAGTCAACCCGGTAACAGGCGTAAAACGTGCCGACGGAGAGCCATTAAGAGCTTTAAGTCAGTACCGCCGAGGCGAACACGGCGTCACTTTTGGAATGAACCTCATACCACGAACTCCTGGTAGTATTTCATTAAACGACAAAGTCACCATTCTCGAATAAAGCTTTTGGTCTGCGAAACTGACAGACAGAATACAAATCTAAACCGCTTCCATGCTGCCATCATGGAAATTACCTGAATAGAAATTACCTGACGGGCCTGATTTATTCGACATAATGAGCTACAATGCTCGACCGAAATAACTACGATTGTTTACAAGTTATTAAAAATATGTCAATTAAAAACTGTATTATCCACTCTTTAAAACGTACCACTGAAAGTGGTGAAGTTAAAATCAACACAAGAGATGTTGAAAATCCAGCGGAAGGCCCCGTTGTATCTTTATTTACTCAGTTAAAACAGAACTTTCAGCGCAGTACTCAGCGCCAATACGGTATGTTTGATCCCGAACAAGGCGATAACCCATTGCCTGGCTGGCTAAAACAGTACGAAAATGAGTCAATGGCATTCTCTACCGTCTCCACAAAAATAACGGAACACTTAAAGTCTAAACTGGAAGAAATCAGTGATGGTTTTAGTGCTCATCTGTTATTTGTTGTCGAAGAGTTGCTCGAAGAATCTCACCTTTATCTGTTCTGGATAAACCACACCCAGGCACAACTCATCGATTCAGATATGGACATCGATACGATTGACTACATAGACTCATCAAAACTGAGCTTTGTGTTGAAGCTCGATTTTAATCAATGGCAAGTCGAAAACTGGCAGCAATACCTGTCAGTCATTGCCGGAAGAGGCAACAAAGATCTGGCACAGGCTTTTCTTCAGTTTAGTGGCTTTATCTCCAGTGTTAATCTGCAACAACAAACCGATGAGTTCCTGACGATTGTCGATGAATATGCACAAACCCTCACAACTGACGAAAGCAACCAGTACAAAAACAAAATTGTAGACTATTGTGTTGAACAGGACATGCAGGGTAATCCCGTTAATATTAAAAATTTATCAGAAGAACTTAATGCAACCGAACCAGAGCACTTTTCAGATTTTGTAAAACAAAAACAGGAAGAGCCCAAAGAAGAAATTTATGCTCACAGGAATAGTTTAAAAAAGTTTGTTCGATTTTATGGAAGAGAAAAAGATTTAAGTATCAGCTTTTCATCAGACATGATGGGGGACAATGTTGTTTTTGATCTTGAAAAAGGTGAAATCACATTAAAAACAATTCCGAAATCTTTGCAACAGCAATTGGCTAAATATATAAAACAGTCAAGTTAAAATTATAACGACTAAACGATATACCCAAACACCCTGGAAATGCCTGCTTTTCAGCAGGCATTTGTCACTTTTTGTTAGTTAAATTTGTAGTTCACTCCAATAAAAGGTGCGCGTCCTACCGTGTCATAATAGCCAGCACCATCGTAAACAACCGGGTTTCTGGGAGGCGCCTTATCAAAGATATTTAATACTCCTAACCGTACCTGAAAATCTTCAGTGATATTATAACTGCCAGATAAATCCCAGACCGTATTTGAACTGATATCAACATAATCATAATCTTCCGCAGTTCTATGATTAGCCGTTACTGAACTATGATGATAACGGCCTAACATCTGGACATAAAGTTCGTCGTAACTCCATCCAAACGTTGCTCTGGCTTTCCAACGTGGATTAGTATACTCGCCAACATCAACATCAATATCTTCTTCGAACCCTGTAGGATTGTATTCAAACTCCTGCAAATAAGTTGTTATAAAATTGAGTCTTAATGCACCAGCATCCATCATATCAATGATATAGTTAGCT
>JADGFG010000265.1 GCA_016743995.1 Kangiellaceae bacterium
TTCAGGTGACAATGTTCGATCAGAGATTCTTATAACAATAACCCTTGTGTTTGCCATCAGTGGGCTTGTTTCTTTAATATTTTCTCACGGTAAACACTTATCATGGTTATTTTTTTTTGGTATTGCCGGTACAAGCTGGTTCAGCCTGATACATAACTGATACATAACTGAAATAAATTGAAAGCTTATTTTTCTATATAAGAATCGCCCGTTAAGCTGGCAATACTTTTAAGTAAATCTGCTTTCTCAAAAGGTTTAGATATACATAAATCTGCACCCTCTGATTTAGCCTGCTTTAGTTTAGAGTCATCTAATGCGGAAATAACAATAATTTTTATATTTTTCAGTGACTCATTTTCTCTAATATATTTGAGGACTGCGAATCCATCCATTCCGGGCATGCTTAAATCAAGTGTAATAAGCGATGGGTTAAAGCTCGTAATAAGCGTACCCGCCTGGAATCCATCTTGCGCAATTTGAGTCTGGTATCCTGCTCGTTTCAAAATCCTCTGAATTGCCGCAGCCATTGCGGGCTCGTCATCAATAATGAGTACTCGCTTGTCGGTTGAGCAAAATTCTTCAGGAATGGGTAAATTATTATCTTTCAGGAATGTAATAAAGTCTTCCACTTTAACCCGGTTATCACCTCGCCCTGGTAACTTGTATGCATTTAAACGACCTTTTTCTATCCACCTGATTACGGTACGAAAATGCACATGACAGTATCTGGCAATATCGCCCGTTGTTAAAATGTCTCTGGGTTTAAGCTTGTTACCGGGCTGTTTGGCGACCATCTTATCTCCACAATTTAAGCGTAACTCTGTTAACTAGCCTGATAATGGTTTTCTTAATGCATCTTCAAGAAGTTTGGCTATACCTGTCTGTATTCAAAAGTTAGTAATAGAGTTTGTTACTTTAATGCCGTATAGCTTGAATATAAATAATATCTCTAATGCTAATATGTTCTAATCGCTTTTGCTGACATTTGTGACATTTGTGACTATTATGAATTGTAGCACAAGTCATCAGAAGCTGACCAGGTTATCTGCGTTAAATCTGCTGTCGTGCGCTCGGGTTGGATTAAGTGGGTTCAAGCAGGGCTATATGGAATTAATAAGCGTGAGGTCTGGGAATGTCTGAGTCAGTTTTATTAGTGGATGATGAGCCAGCGGTCTCAAGGTCTCTTTCACGTTTGTTAAGAAAGGATAAGTACGAGATTTTTATTGCTAACAATGCACAGGAAGCACTCCAGTTATTGAGCCAGCATTCAGTTAATATTGTTGTATCAGATCAACGTATGCCAGTGATGTCTGGTTCTGAATTGTTAACAGAAATTAAAAAGAGATACCCGGATATTATCGGCATCATTATTAGTGGTTATTCAGATTTTAATGCGGTCAGGGAGGGGATTAACCATGGTGAAATCTACAAGTTTTTATCAAAACCCTGGAAGGCAGAATTATTTTTAGCTGAAATTAAATCCGCTGTTCGTATTCAGGCGCTACGATTACGTAATAAGCAGCTTGCCTGTTTGTTTGAGCGTACCATAGAGGCCATTATCTTAACTGATGAATGGGGTCGTATTGAAAGTGTTAATCCTGCATTTCAGAAATTAACCGGGTTTAGCTTTGATCAGGTCAGGAAAAGATCGGTGGCTGGTTTATTTTCGGAGAAAACTGAAACGCAAAATTCAAGCTATCCATTAAACTTCAAAAATAATGTCAGGATTTCTGAATGGCACGGAGAACTTACCTGTATTAAAAATACCGGGCAGCGTATGCCTGTCTGGTTAAATTTTATGCCTGTTGATGGCGACAAGATAAATAGCAAATATATTGTATTATTCATTGATATCAGTCATCAGAAAAAAACAGAGCAACGTATTAAATATCTGGCGCTCCATGATGAGCTGACTGAACTGCCAAATCGCCGTTTGTTCCATGATCACTTAAAGCTGGCTATTCATCAATGTAAACGTATAGAAAGGAATATGGCAGTATTGTTTATTGATCTTGATCGCTTTAAAAATATAAATGACACCCTGGGACACCAGGCTGGAGACTGGTTACTCAAAAAAGTTGCCAAGCGATTGAGTAAAGTAGTTCGAAAAGGCGAAACGCTTGCGCGTTTTGGCGGTGATGAGTTTGTTGTACTCTTGCCTGTAGTCGATAGCCACTTAGCTTGTGAAAAGGTTGCTGAAAAGCTCATCCTTACCTTAAGAAAACCTTTTGTTTACCTGCAGTGTAAGTTACATATTTCGCCCAGTATTGGAATAAGTACACTCAGGACAAATCACAATTTTCAGGAACCTGACCCAGTTCGTTTGATTCGTCAGGCTGATAGTGCAATGTATCGTGCGAAAGAGAAAGGCGGGAATAATTTCCAGTTTTATGATCCGTTAAATGCTAACCAACAGGCTCGGCAGCTAAAAGTGGAGAATGGCTTACATGATGCCCTGAAAAGAAATGAGTTTATTGCATTTTATCAGCCCCAGCTAAGTGTATCTTCAAACTGCGTTACAGGTTGTGAAGCGTTAGTTCGCTGGCAACATCCACAAAACGGAATTATGCCGCCTTCTGAGTTTATTGATATTGCAGAGCAAACAGACTTAATTATACCCATAGGAATGAATGTGCTCAGTATTGCTTGCAAGCAGCTATCGCAATGGCGCTATGCAAATCAATGTAGCTGTAACGTCGCTGTTAATCTTTCTGCCAGGCAGTTTAATGAGCCTGATCTTATTAAACAGATAGAATCTGTTATTTCCAGATATAAAATTAACCCACAATGGTTAGAAATTGAAATCACTGAAAATACACTATTAGCCGATATGGATAATAGTATAAGTGTACTTCGCCAGTTAGGTCGTATAGGCGTAAATATTGCGCTGGATGATTTTGGGACGGGGTATTCATCGCTGAGCTACTTGAAGAAATTACCCATTAATACCTTAAAGATTGATCGTAGTTTCATCAGAGAGTTGCCTGATGACAAAAAATCGAGAGTCATTATTTCTTCAATCTTAAAAATGGCTAAAGCGCTGGGTTTATCAATTGTCGCAGAAGGTGTAGAGAACAAACGGCAGTTTGATTTTCTCGCGGATAATCACTGTGATTTAGTGCAGGGCTATTATGTGAGTCCGCCACTTGAGAATAAGAATATTCTGGCGTTGTTTTCAAATATAAATAAAGAGAAAGACTAATTCTGTGATGTGCTGACATACGCTAATCTGAGTTGTGGGAGGTAATTATGCAGTTGGAAATGGGAATGACAAAACCAAAAATATACAGTGGTTTTCCTCTGTTTAATAGAATAAGAGTAAAGTACTTACTTATTGTTGCTGTTATCTTTTTCTGTTTTTTACCAACCTTGATGAACTATTCTGGCGTTGATTTTTCTTCTTTAGCACTTTCTCAGGAGCATTTGCTGACATCAGACCATAAGAATATTAATGACAATGCCCATCGTTATCTGTCTGGTGAATTTGCCCATACAATTTTTGAATGGACAGCTTTCTGCCTGGCTTTGTTTATTGCGATTCTTGCTTTTGCTCAGTACAGAATTAATCGTGAGCTGGTGCTGCCTGTTATCGCAATTGCTTTCTTTTGTTCAGGACTTATTGATTGTTTTCATATTCTTGTTGCCGACCGGTTAGTAGAATCTGTCAATCATAATGACAATTTTATTCCGTTTACCTGGGCGCTTTGTCGTACGTATGCTGCTGTTGTTATGCTCGTTGGTGCCGTCATTATTTTATCCAGGGAATCAGACCGGTTAACCGAACTAAACTTTATTTTATTAATTGGTGTGTGTTTTAGTGGAATTGCTTTTGCACTGATTCAGTGGTGTGCGACTACCGACAATCTACCCAGAACAGTCTATGAAAATGCGTTTATCTCTCGTCCGTTCGATATTATCCCGTTGGTTTTATATGTAGTGCTTGGTATCTTTATTTATCCGAAAATATATGCGCGGTCACCCTGTATTTTTACCTATGCGCTGGTTTTGAGTGTTTTGCCCGAGGTGGCTGTTGAGATGCATATGGCTTTTGGTTCCAGAGAATTGTTTGATAACCACTTTAATATTGCGCATGTTTTAAAGGTGCTGGCCTATCTGATCCCATTGACGGGGTTAATTCTTGATTATACCAAAACCTATCAACAGGAAAAGTCTTCCAGTAGAAAGCTGGCGATAGCAAAAATGGAGCTGGCCGAATATACCGAAGAGTTAGAGAACAAGGTTAAGTCCAGAACTTTCGAATTGAAAGAAAAGCAGAACCAACTAGTTCAGTCAGAAAAAATGGCTTCTGTTGGACAGCTTGCAGCTGGAGTGGCTCATGAGATTAATAATCCGGTAGGATTTATTATGGGAAATATTGAAGTGCTTAAGGAGTATAGAGAGAATATTCAATATGTATTGAAATGCTATTCAGTCCTGGAAACGCAAATTGAAAAAACAGGTGATGCTTCACTAATTGCGCTGCTTGATAAGGTGAGAGAAATAAAAAAGCAAAAGGAAATGGATTACATTGTTGATGATATGGAGCCATTAATTAACGATTCTTTGCAGGGCTCAAAAAGAATTCAAAAAATTGTTCAGGACCTGAAAAGCTTTTCAAGGGTTGATGACGGAGAGCCAAAGGAAGTCAATTTAAATCAGGATGTTATTGAAACCGCACTGAGGCTGGTATGGAACGAACTGAAATATAAATGCACTATTCATAAGTCGCTGGGTAAAATTCCTCCTTATATCTGTCACCCAAATGAACTCAGTCAGGTGGTTATGAATATAC
>JADGFG010000035.1:0-5527 GCA_016743995.1 Kangiellaceae bacterium
GTAAATTGGTCATAAAATGTCAGAATCTTATGACCAATAATTCGGTAAAAAATACGATAGTAAAGTGGCCGGCTACAAAAGCCAATGGGCTCACACCATTCAATTATCTAACCTTCTTACTGGAAGAATTACCGAAGAAACCTGAAAACCTGGGTTATCTGATGCCATGGAATGTCAACCTAGATTCGATAATCTAAAGTACAAGGTGCCTATTGCCAGACGTTTACTGTCTATTGTTCGTCTAGAATAACTTCAAATCATTTCTGAGCTGTGCTTATTGGGTTTTATATCTGTTGTCAGCAAGCCAATAGTTTCATTTAACAAATTTATACTCTAGCCAGTCAGGTCTCTTTCCGGACTCCAGAAAATCATCTATCGCTTTAAGAGCTGTTTCTTTGGTAATACAGTACTTAGTTTCTAAAAGCTTGTATTCTCCAAAAGAAATCTGTTTCCTAATGTCCTCAGAAGTGTCTTTAGGTTGCTCATTTGATAAAACTCGATACTCACTTGCGTCCTCGTCTTGAAATATCAATCCACAAGTTTCTTCAAACCATTCAAATAAGAAATATGAACGAACATATATCTTTGTGCCAAAAATAAACCTTTGCCACCATGGTCTTTGTCCATCATCAGCAGCTAAAGAAACACTCCCTTTTGAACTACATAAGGCTTCATTAATCTGAAGCCTAACCTCAAGTATATTAGTCAACTCTATGTCTGATTCGTTAATCGCCAGAAAAAACCTTGTGTGATCAAAATTAACCATTTTCTTCATCAGACTTACTCCCTAAATACTTTCCATCAAGAGCTTTCCATTTAGTTATTCTTTTAGACATTGAAACCCAATACCAAACTAAATATCCAAGTATTGCGAGTAAAATATATAAGACAATATTCAATCCCCAGCCTAAGAAACTTACTATAGCGGAAACAAGAATGGCCACAGCAAAATTTCGAGTATCTTTTCTTTGGTATTGTAAATCGTATTGTTTAGACATTATTTAACAACCACATTCATCATTAGTGAGATTGCTTACGGCACTTGTTGGAGCTGCACCATAAATACCTAATACCAGCCCTCTGAATGAGTTAAAACTAATTCTTTGAGTCCAATTCAGAGTACCATTCCCCATAATGTTGTTCAATCTACTTGAAACAGGCATATAATTAAACGCAGAATTCCCACCACCTCTAGATTGAGCTCTAAACCAGTGGTGCAATTGTTGCCCTCTACTTCTTAAGGCCGCAGTACCATTTCCAGTAGCTCTACTCCACATATTCCGTACTGCCCCCCATGTTCTGGAGTCAGAAAAAATCCTACCAACCCCTCTTTGTAGCCGTTGAGTGAGGTTACCCCTGCGCCCCATCTGGTTTAATGCGTTCCTCCCCAAATGAACACCACCAAAACCTACGCTTAATCCTATTGCAGCCCATTCACCATTACTATACGCACTAGAACACTTATTAACACTACCGATACCAGCCATATTACGTATCCCGCTAGTAGCACCAAAAGAAATTGTATCCCCAAACCCAGCAGCTCCATCTACCCAACTTTGCGGCAAAGGATCACCCCATGCCCAAAGTCCGTATGGGTCATAATACATGACAGGGTTCCCACCAACATACCCATAAGTATTAACCCCACCCATCAACCCAATCGGATCACTCTGCAAATACCGCCCAGTCCTGACATTATAATCCCTGAAATAATTCTGATGCAACCCACCTTCCCCATCATAATACTGCCCGGGAAACCGCAATGGACTATCAATTTCACTGGTCGTAACAAATACCTCACCAAACGCATCAATCTTTCCCTGCCACAAAACTCGACCCGATTTACTGGTTAACAGATTGGGCGTTCCTAGCTTATCATGCTGATAGAAACTTGCTTCACCGTTTTTTATCATGCCAATAGTGCTAGTTCCCCACATGGTTTCTGGCACATGCAGGTAGCTTTGAATCAGCTGTCCCGTATGATTATATTCCGCAAGCATACCTTCATTAGCATACAGAAAATAGGTTCGTTTTCCATTCACTTCTTTCCATAATCGCATACCAAAAGGATCGTAATAATAGCTGGCTACGGTTGTTCCATTACGCTTAATCTCGGATAAGCGTCCTGCAATATTATAAACATATTCTTCTACGCCATTTTTGTCCGTCTGGCTAACCGTGCTACCGTTTTTATCATAGATAAAGCTGGTTAAATTGTTTTTTGTACCATAACTTTGCAACTGGTGATTGGTATTATAGGTCCAGTTTTCATTGACAGTTTCCGTTTTTAGACGATTACCCACCGGATCGTATTCATACTCGCGATTTTTAAGTGGCGCAGGTTGTTTAGCACTGGTTAATCGATAGGTTGGACTATAACCATAATCAAAGTTCCCATACGATGTTTTCTTATTAGTTACATTGCCAACCTTATCAAGTGTGTAGATGGAATTTTGTAATGGATTCTTTGCCGGATCTTTAACATTTTCCTGAATTAATCTGCCCACACCATCATATGTATTAGTTACTCTGATACCGCCAGGATACATGAGTTCAACAGGTTTGTAACCTTTATATTGACCAACAGCAACACTCCCCTGCCCTGGGATCTTAATCTCTCTCAGTCGATTAGCATCGTCATATTGATAGCTATTTTTTATACTTTCCGCATTAGTAAAAGCAGCAACTTTTCCGTCTTTATAAAAGCCATAACGAAATGACTTGCTAAAGGTTCCGTAATTAATTGTTGCCACCTCAAGCCGATGCATTTTATCCAGCGTGTAAACGGCTGAAGTTTGCCCATCATTATAACCGGTTAAATAACCACTGTTATTATATTGAAAAGTAATTGTTTTGCCGGGCGTTTTTGTGAGGCTATTGATAAAATAACGCTTTTCGGATAAACGTCCATCATCATAAATAGATTGAGTAATTTGACTTTTACTATCAATTTTCCTGATTAAAAATTGATTAGCGTCATATTTATATTGGATTTTTTGTCCCATCGGCTTGATTTCAGCCGTTTTTAATCCGCGCAGATCATACTCATAACGAGTTTCACTGCCTTTCTGATCGGTAACTTTTATCAGATTTCCATGACTGTCGTAATCCATTTTTAACTCGTGGTTCAACGCGTTAATTGTTTTAATCACTTCACCATGTTCATTGTACTTAGTCACTAATGTATTATTTTCTGCATCCGTATTTTTTTTAACCTGACCAACAGGCGTGTATTCAAAGCCTGTTGCCAGACTTAATGCGCCATCAATACTGACACGAGTTTGTTGAATAACACGACCCTTTTCATTCAGGCTAAATTGCATTTTTCCATGAGGGGTGACAATATTATCCAGGCGTGCCACCGCGGTGCCATCTTCATTTTCATAATTAAATTCGTATTGTATATTTTCCTGATTACTGATTTTTTTCAGTCGTTGCTGCCCATCATATTCCAGTTCATGCTGGTGACCTTCTTCGTTAATCACTGACAAAGGTCGTCCATCCATTGAATAGTTAACGGTGCTGCTATTGAGCAATGGATCTGTTGTTGTTAGTAAGCGATTTCGTGCATCATAGGAGAACTGGGTCGTATTTTGATTCGGATCGGTCGAGTGAGTTAGCAGCCCCACTTTATTGTAAATCATTGTAGAAGAAAATTTAAGCGGTGATGTTTCCTTAATTAAATCATCTGAGGCATTATATTTAAATAGCCAGATTTTTCCTTTTGGATCCGTAACCTGTTTCGCTTTGCCTGAAGATGTATATTTTTCATATCTGGTAATAAAACCTTCTGGATCGGTCACCTGAGTGACGTTTCCAAAATTGTCATATAAATACTGCGTGATTGCGGTGGGCGTATTGATATCGCCAATTCGACGAACAATTTTTGCCTGGCCATGAGTATTATATTCCATTTCAACCACGCGCTCATTAACTGTTCCATATGCGTAAGTCGTTTTAATACGGTTTCCTTTGGAGTCATATTTATGTTTTGTTTTATGACCATTTTCATCAGTAAATCCTGTGACCGCTTCAAACTGAGGATGATACTGATAAGAAACACTGGTATTATCCGGATAGATTATTTTTGAAACTTTTTCCCATTGATTGTAATAGGTCGTTGTTTTACGTCCTTGAGGATCACTTTTTATCGATTGCCGACCATCCTTCGATTCCGCACGAGTAAACAAAATTTTCCCGCCGACGGTATAGCGCTTCATTTTTCCATCCAGTGCAAACCATTTTTCGGTATAGACCCCTTCGCTACTCTCCTCCAACAAAGAATAAGTTCTGGTGGTTGGATTATAAAAATAACGGTAGTCAATACGCTTACCGTCACTATAGATTTTATGGGTAAACATGACTGCATCGGGTACCATGATGGTTTTTGAATGAGATTTTGAAAGCTGAGATGCTGCAAAGACCTCTTTAATAAACACTTCACCGGTAGCGGGATCTTTTTCCTGCTTTAAACTCCACACGGGTTCATTGCCAGGAGTGTAAATAACTTGTGGACCGCCCGCTACCAGTTCATGTCCAATGATGGTTGTGCGATTTTCCGGATCAATTTTTTTGTTAAGATATCTTTTACCATCGATAATTTTATACTCATATTTCCAGTCATTACCATTCACATCGGTAACTTTTGAAATATAGGGCCAGCTTCCATGATAAGTTACTTTTCTGCCCTGGTAATCGGTCACCACCACTTTGGCCGTACTATTAAATACGACGCCATTGGCTGGCATAAAAATACCAGGCAGATGAGAATCCGGGCCATAGTCATAAGTTAAAATAACGATCCCAAGCTGATCAATAACTTTGGTTACGCGGTGATACTTATCGGTTTTCAGTACAAAAGCAATGTTGTTCTTTTTACCATAACCTTTAATACGCCCATCCGGCTGGTAATCAATCCAGTTACCTTTTCTATCACTCCAGCGATAACCACTGGTGGTTTTTACGATCTGTAATCCTGGATTATACTCATCAACAAATCGATCGGGCTCTCTGTCTGATACTGGCCGATACCGATAACGCCCTCGGAACATTGACCTGATGGCCGGGCCAGATTCTCCTGGCAATACAGTATGTAGTCCAGCGGGGTCGACTCCCCGCGACGAACGATAAACAACCCGCTTTTTTGAAGCCGTCAAAAATTTCAGGCTCATCCAGTTTGAATTAATTTGCCAGCCATTTTTATTATGCTTTCGTTTCAGTTTGACATAACCGCCAATAACCTTCACCCGCATATCTTCTACGATTTCTTCATAAACCGCTTCGCTATGATCAGCTCGACCCAGAGTAACATTGCCCATAGCATTCGCCTGAGTATTGAGCAAACTCAGGGTAACCGTTATTAAAAATACCAATACAACCGAAACTCTTTTAATCATCAATTTTAATCCTGCTATTAATCCGCTTTGTTTCCCGTTTATTCTATTCGTTTTCTGTTCCATTATTGATCTCCCTCGCCATTACTATCTCCAGCACAATCTTTTCCATCTGCACTACAAGCTGGTAAAGG
>JADGFG010000035.1:5537-30752 GCA_016743995.1 Kangiellaceae bacterium
GGACTCTTTTCAGAACTTCCGCCCCCAACACCACCACCATTACCTCCCCCTCCACCAGACCAACCTCCACCAGACCAGCTGCCTCCACCGGAAGAGCCACTACTGGCAGCACACTTGCCATAATTTTTTACCCAGCAAGTCTGGCTGTCGCTTGACGATTTGTCTCCATTGGCACAGGTCGAAGAAGCATTGGAGCCGAGGCAGTAACGATAACTACCACAACCCCCACCACTTCCGCTAACCGTTGGCTCGGTTGAGCGCAATGCGGTAATTTTATAAGGAATGGTTTTAATCGCTTTGGCATCGAGTGAGCCGGGCATGGCACTGCTCAGCAAATCAATCTGAAAATACTCATTCGACTGAGGTAGCGAATACTGAATATCATCCGCTCTAATCAAACCATGATTGGTGATTTTCAGTTCACCATAAAACACATCACCGGTCGCCATATCAGGAATTTCTGAAGACGATGGCGCCAGTACCACGACCGCTGCCGGAACATCGACTTCATAGGTTGCGGAGAGTACAATTTCATAACGATCTTCAATGGTAATTTCACGCACTGACCAGTTAAGTGTGATCAGGTTATAGTCCAGGAAGACACTTTCATTGCGGATAATTCCTGGCCGCACCTGTATTCTGCCGTGTTTTTCCTGATGTTTGTTCGCGCTGGTCCAGTAACTATAACGGCCTGCTGGAATATCCTTAAATAACACCTCACCCAGATGACTGGTCTTCATTGAATATTCAATAGAAGGAACATCTTCATTTTGCACACGGATGGTGGCATTTTCAATACCCTGGATCAGATCACCATTATGATCGAGTGTCGCGGTATACATGTCTGACACTTTAAACTGATAACCGCCAACTCCTTTTTCAATAATAGAAATTAGCACGGGTATATCCCTCACCGGATGATTACTGGCGGAGACTCTCAATTTAAATTCGTGAACTCCTGGTGCCGCTTTACTCTGCGGATTAATATTAATGGCCAACTGACGACTTTCGCCCACTTTAATTTCACCGAAACCTGATGCAACATTCAGCGAAATCCAGTCGGCTGCGGGAAAGCCATCGTTGCGCAAAAGTTCCAGATTAATATCACGCATCGTCTCTAGCCCTTTGTTCTCCAGAGTTAACGTTTCCTGTGCCTGCCCTTTCAAACTGAGACCTGTTTCAATAAAGCTGGGTGAGTAATAAAGTGAGGGCATCGCTTCGGATAAAGTGTAATGAACGACGGCTTTGCCAATGGCCTGATTACCACTTTCTTTTGAAAGCAGACTCAGAATAAAAAAGCCCTGCTTATCAGCGGTGTCGCCTGCGGTCATTTTTACGGTGAAACTTTTACTCTCTCTGGAGAGCAATGACTGAGGCAAGGCAAATTCCAGTGCGATATCTTTTGGCAGCGTTTTGCTGTGTTGATCTTCTGCTCTGATGACAAAGTGTACATCAGTTAACTGAGTCCCCTCTCCTGCGGTCACCTTAACTGGCAGCTGCTGGGTGTAACGCGTTGGAACAGTCACTTGTAGATCATTGGGCCGAACCAGAACATCGTTAATACTAAAGCTGGCATGGTCGGGTCGCTCGGTCAGTTCAGGATGAATAACCGAGATTTTGTACAAACCCGCTTCTCCCGCTTCTGGAACATAAGTGAAACTAAATCCGCCTGCTGCATCGGTCGTAATGTGATTGATTTTTTCAAAACCATTAACATTAATCACCAGTTTTAGCGGAACAATCGGCATGGCCAGTAAACTGCTACGATCAATCGCTTTACCAGTAATCACAATATTTTGATCACCAAATGAAGCCGCCGGAGTTGCAGTAACCGAACTCCCGGTATATAAGGTATCGGTTAATAACAGCTCAACAGAAGTCTTACTGCCTTTAAGAGAAACCGCATCAGCTTGCCCCATATTACGATGGATTTTATCGATCACCAGTTCCAGCTGAACTTTTCCCGGAGCAGCTGCCGGTATAGCAAAATCCATCCAGTCCGATTGCCAGCTTTTACCGGCTGCAACCTGAGCCACCGTATGACCTGACGCTCTGGTTAATACATTCTGACCGATCGCCTGACGTAAATTCTGCGCAGCAATCACATTACCGTCAAGATCTTTCAGTAACAGATGAATGTCGCTACTATCAGCATTGCCTTTATTCAGTGCCGTAATCACTTCAAGCAGGGCTTCTCCAGGATTATTAATACTGAAGCGTATCTGACCTTTACCGCCAGGTACCATGGATTTGGTTTCCAGGCTGAGACCCGGCGCGCCAGGCAGTGCAGCAATTTCACCGTTTCTGACAATACTGACGGACTCGGTTTGAGTGGGTTTTATCAGCAATGCTATTTCATACTGATTATGGTTAGTCAGTTTCTGATAACCACCAACAATCACGGTAATGTTTTTGCTTTCAGCCGCATTCAGTGAAAAGCTTTCCGAACGATGAACAACGCCGGCAATCGTCATTTGCAAATGGGCGTTTTTAACTGACTGCGCGCTGCGGCTGCGCAACTCAAATACCACTTCATTAATCAGACCTGTTTTTAATGCTTCTCCCTTTTTAAGGTTGATATCCACTCCGGGCAATTGAATACTGCGTGGCAAACTTTCTACCCCGTTAGCATCTACAGCGACCAGTGTGTATTGACGTTCATTATTCGAATAACCGGTATCAGTCATTGTTTTTGTGGTCAACAATGTGGAGTTAAGTTTAAGCCCTGTGACTTTATCACCCAGATAGAAATCAAATCCGGCAACCTGACTATTCGCATGAGTCCAGCTTATCTGCGGTTGTTGCAGCAAACGTTGCTCTACCTTAATTGAAGCTACCGGCAACAGCGCAACATTAAGATAAGCGGTATTGCTCACCGCTGATAAATTACCTGCCGCATCTTCAGCCACAACCACATAAGCTGGCTCTGACTGTCGTGGTGACTGGTCAATTACCGACAGACTGTTTGCAGGAATGCTCTCAATAAGAGGCTGCAAACCATCAACCGAAGTAATCGGCGAAGTGGCTGCGCGGTACAATCGATAAGTAACAATATCACTGGCCACCCCATTCACGGCTACAGCCGTTGCTGACTTCCAGTTAACCTGAACACCAATGGGTGTCAGTTTAAGTTGCAGGTCCTGCGGCGTTGCCGGAACCAGACTGTCAGCCGTCACTTTAACGGGTGCACTTTTAACGCTCAGCGTTTCCTGAGTATTCTCCTGACGAACACTGGCAATGGCATATTGGTATTCGCCATCGGCAGTGGGGTTATCAATATATTCCAGTGTGGTTTTCACTCGGGTGAGCGCAGTTAAACTGGTTTCACCAGGAGCCTGTCTATAGAGCTGATACTCAATGGCTTCTGGCACCTGATACCATTTTAATCTGACAGCACCTTGCTTTTCAGCTTTTGCGGTCAAACCAAAAGGCGTGTCCAGTGGAGGTAAATCACCTTGGTAAACCTGGATGGCACTACCTTTTTCTGAAGCTTGGCCACTGCTATTGATCTGGCCAATATGCGTTTCTTGATTAATATTATCCGAAGCATCAACCCCCTGATAATCAAAACTCAGTTGTTCAGCTGCACTTAATCCTGCATCAGTCGTTAACTGGAAACTCGCTTGCCATTGAGTCCTTGTACCTGATGAAATGATATTGGTGATCGCTGTTTTGATACGGTTTGCACCAGATAGCTGATAACTTAATTCTGGCAGCGTGCCAGCTTTCATCGGTTCATCGAGTTTCAGATCCAAGGTAACTGTCACAGGGTTGGCCGCATCATTTTTAATCGGATGACCTGGCGTCACATTGAGTTCGACAATTTTAGGACCCGCTGAGTCAATTCGAATACTGCTACCCGTACGTATTTCCGTGCCCTGATTTTCGACCTTATCAATCGCAGAAAAAGTAGCGGCGGTGATCCCCGTTTGATTAGGGTTATCAACCACAAAGTCAGCGGTGTAAACCGTATCCGATTGTTTAGTCAGTGCTAATAATTGGATCCCTGATTTTTGCGGTTTAATTGATAAAAATGGGGTGGTTAATAGTGGTTCGCTCACTTCCAAAGTCACCGCAATACTGCCGCGACCATAAAGCTGTTTAGTGCTGTCAAATTGACCTGATGCGACATAACTTAATTTTGCAAAAGGTGCAATACTATCGGCTGAAATACTGACATGATTAGAAAGTTCACTCTCGACTCCCAAAGCATTAACCGCTACCACACGATAAAAATACTGGCCATCATTCGCAGGTAGATCGGTATAAACCAGTCCCGTTACAGGGGTTTGATTAACACGCGTCGCATTGGCCAAATCAGTAAACAAGGCATGACTACGATAAACATGGTAACCCGCCGATTTTTTTCCAACGCCAGGTTTCCAACTCAGCTTTATTTCACCTTGTGCTCGACTGTTCGCCGTCAAACCAGTAGGTGTACCTGGTAACTCTTGATCCAAAGTGATTTGAACTTCATTACTGAGAACACTTTCACCGGCTTTGTTTTTCGATTTCGCTGTAATTTTGTTTAAGCCTTTTAGCAATTGAACCTTGGCTGAAAATACAGAATCATTAATCGTTAACCAACTGGTTACTGGTTTTGCATTCAGTAAAATTTGAAGCGAGTCACCACTGGCTGAACCACTCACGCTAACGGTTGATAAATTGGTAGTGATACCGGTCATTGGCGTTTTAATTTGCGGCGCATCGGGTTTGGCAATTTGTACTTTAATCGGTATGATTTTTTCCGTGACATTACCTAAACTGTCAGACGCTTTCAGTGTCAAATTATGCGCCCCATCAGTTAACGATAGAATATTAATTTTTGTCTGAAAGATTCCCGTTGTTTCAAACTGTGTTTTAACTAAATTTGTGTCCAGATAAAACGCTACACTGGTAACGCGACTTTCATCTGTCGCGGTAACCGAAATAATGCCATTCGCTTTAATGATTTGTGCATTCACTAACGGCAGAGCATTCCAGTTAACCGAAGAAATTTCCGGACCTTTTTTATCAGCAATCGGCGTTGATAAAATACTGCTTACTGACTGACTCTGACCACCAGAAAGATTTTCGGTTGTCACTGCAAAATGGTAGGCCGTACTGTTGGTCAGGCCAGCCACTGCGCCATGAGTACCACCAGCCGAAACGATTGCACGAGGTTTCATACCGGAAATACTGGTAAACGAACTGGTTGATACATAAATCTGGTAAGATTTAATCAGATTAGCTGGCGTCACAGGTGACCAGTTTAACTCGACACTCCCTGACAAAGGTTTTGCCGTTAAGCCGACTGGATTTGGCAACAAAGTAACAGCCGATAAATTAACGCCCACGCTTTCATTACCCGATTTATCCACCGTGGTTACCTTAACAGCGTACCCCGTTGCCGCCAGAAGCCCTGTTACTATGCGGCTGTTACTGGTTAAAGGTAATGTCACTGCTGGCTGCTGATTAAAGTAGAATCGATAGCTGACAAGATCTTTATCACTATCAATCGCATGAGCCCAGCCAAGCGTTAACTGATTTAATGCTGACACCGCTTTTAGTTCACTGACTTCCTGACCTGCCACTGTATCTTTCGTTGTTACTGGTACGGCAGTCACTCGGTGATTAACGTTTCTTGCTGCATCAACGGCGGTTACTGCAAAATAATAAGTGACACCTCTACTTAAGTTAATGGCTTTATAACTTTTAGCTGGCGCGGTCACTTTTGCAATGGCTGTCATCGAAGCAACATTATTAAATGGCGCCTGGCTGACATAAACCTGATAGTGGCTGATATCGTCACCGTTGGCTTTTTCGTTATAACCCGACCAATCCAGCTGAACACGGGTTCCGTTTCCTGTATTCCCCGCAGCAACACTCACCAGACCGGGAGAAATATCATCCAGCCTGATCGTTGCAATACTGGCAGTACTTTCGTTACCGGCTCTGTCTTTTGCTTTAAACGCCAGACTATTAGTGCCAGTTGCCAGTTGTATACTCGCCTGCCAGCTCATACCACTGGTGTTGCCAACGATTGATTGACCATTAAAAGTGATCGCAGCAAACGCTTCTTTTGTGCCACTGACAGTTAGCTGTTTATTGGTGGTGACTGCTGGCAACACATTGACGATGGGGGCAACCGGCGGCGTTTTATCAATGGTAAAATCAACCACCGATATTGCAGAAGACAGGCCGGCTTTATCTTTGAGTATGATGCTCAAGTGATAGTTGCCCACCAGTAATGGTCGATCGGGTTTAAAGATCACTGTATTAGCAGAATGGGTCAGCCTGCCTGTCAGTATTGTTCCATTACGTTTTACCAATACGCTTGAAGCGTTAATATTCAGCCCGGTTCCGGTTTCTCTAAACCCAATTTTTATGGCTGACGGGGCTATTTTTAAAAAGCTGTTTGTGGCGGGCAGGCTTGATAGTACAGCTGGTGGTATTGTGTCTACCACAACAGGTCCTAGCCAGTCACTAAAAGAAGTATTGCCTGCTCGATCATGCGCAGATACCCGATAGTAATAATTAACATCAGGCCTGGTCGTATTGTCATTATATTGTTTGATGCCTGACCTCACCTGACCCACTTTCACCGGCTTTCCTTTAATAGAATTTCGGCGATAAATTTTATAGCGAGCAACATCGTTGGCCCCATTTCCATCATCAGGTGATAGTTTCCAACGTAATTCAAATTTTGCTGGTGACGGATATATATTTAATGCTGTGATAGCTGCAGGCGCTTGAATGTCTATCGGATTTTTTCGCGGCTGATAAAGGTCGGCAACCTGTTGCGCAGATAAATTAGTATCGTAGATTTTAAAATTGTCCAGCTGGCCTTTATAGTTACTGTACTGACCATTACGCTGTGCACCCAGCATTAAATTATCAGTCAGTCGTAAGACATTCAGCGTGGCTGTTAAAACTTCCTGACCATCCACGTAAAGCTTTGTTCCATTAACAACACGACTATCATAAGACATGACCACATGGTGCCACTGATTATCATTAAGTAAAACACCTGAGCTGGGCTGCTGACTGGGACCGGCAGTCCAGTCATTAATAAATAACACATTGTCCATCAGTGAAATGCCATAACCCCATTCTTTTAATACCAGCACGCGAAGTCCCGTACCCGCATCTGCTGTTTTCATCCAGATTTCAAGCGTACCGGTATTTAACTGAGAAACTGCGGGGTTTCCAAATAACACAGCACTGCCGGGTTTACCATCCAGAGAAATACTTTTTGAGGTTGCTTTATGACCCTTCTGAGCAAGCGCTATATTGCCAGTATAACTACCATGACTGGTGCCAACTCTGTCACTGGCAATTGTACTGCCTGGCGATTCATCAAGGTCAATGGCTGCAACCGGAACAGACTGCCTGGTTCCTGTACTTGTACTATAAAGCTCAGCAACCTGTTGTGCTGTCAACGTTGTATTATAGATTTTTAAATTATCCAGCTGGCCATTATAATTCTGATACCTCCCCTGGCCGCTGGCACCCAGTAATATTGCCTCATGCTGCCTTTCAACCGTAATGCTCGCTTTCGCAATTTCTTTTCCATCCAGATAAAGTGTTGTCCCATTAACCACACCGCTGTCAAATGATAACACTACATGATGCCAGCGATTATCATTCACCAGCGGACCTCTTAACGTTTCTCGCAGGGTCCAGTCATGAGCCACCAGTTCATTCTCATAAAGAAAAATACCAAAGGCATATTCCTTGACAACAACCGCTCTGAAGCCTGACCCCGCATTCGGTGTTTTTATCCAGATTTCAATCGCGCCTTTTGATAATTGAAATTCAGCGGGATTTCCCAGCGAAACGGTAGTGCCTGTACTTCCATCCAGAGAAATACTTTTTGAGGTTGTATTATGACCTTGCTGACCAAGTATAATATTGCCAATATAAGTGCCATGATTGGTACCAATTCTGTCACTGGCGGTTGTACTGCCTGGCGATTCATCAAGGTCAATGGCTGCAACCGGAACAGACTGCCTGGTTCCTGTACTATAAAGCTCGGCGACCTGTTGCGCAGACAAATTGGTGTCGTAGATTTTAAAATCATCCAGCAGGCCTTTAAAGTTCGCCCACTGTCCGCTGCCCCCATAAGCGCCCAACATAAATGAATTTCTTTGGTGACTTATATTCAGAGTTGTTGTAAGCACCAGTTGACCGTCAACATAAAGACTGGTGCCATTTGTTATGCCATTTTGAAATGACAATACAAGATGATGCCATTTATTATCATTTAATAATACACCAGACATTGCCTGATTATTTCGACCAACCTTCCAGTCATTAATAAAAAGTTCATTATTATTTAAAGAAAGCCCATAGGCCGAGTCTTTAACGGCTATTACTCGAATATCAGAACCAGGCGCCGCAGACTTCATCCATATTGATAGAGCGCCTGAACTAAGTTGAAGTTCAGCAGGATTTGCATTCATACTGACATGAGTACCTGAAACACCATCCAGAGAAATGCTTTTTGAGGTTGTATTATGACCCTGTTGACCAAGCGTTATATTGCCATTATAACTACCATGATTGGTGCCAACTTTGTCACTGGCGGTTGTACTGCCAGGCGATTCATCAAGGTCGAGGGCTGCAACCGGAACGGACAGTCTGGTACCTGTGCTTTCTTTCGGTTTCGATTGTGGATCTAGACAATCTGTCCCGGCAATGTATTCTTCCAGATTTGTAAAACCGTCTTTATCCAGGTCTTTTAGTGCATCAGACTTTAATAAAGGGTCTAGTCCATTTTGCAATTCCCAAAAATCAGGCATGCCATCTCCATCAGTATCAGCTTTATTCGGATCGGTTTTGTAAACTGCAAACTCGGCATAATTGGAAAGTCCATCTGCATCACCGTCACCCGAAGGATCGCTCATATAATGATATACAATGCCATAACTGCCTGCATTGGTATCAACTTTACCCATGACAATTAACTGACCGTTAATTACCTGTAGCTTGTGAAATGTCACCGCACTGACGGTTTCACCAACAACATTAACATCTGCCACTTTGGGCAGTCGATGATTAAACTCTAACTGATTTGTCGTTGTATTCATCCGATAGATTTCAAAGGACTTGTCTGATTCAGTTCTGACCAGTGTATGAAAAGCACCTTCATGAAAAAGAATACGACTACGAGCAAAAACTTTTCCAGTGACCAGTTGTTGATTGTTCCAACTGATATTATCAGCAGTTATCGAATAATAAGGATACTGACCTAAAGTCACCATTAATTGTTCAGGCGAAGCTTTTATAAAGGCTTCTGAACCGATATGTTTTAACGGACCGGTATTCAAATCAACGATCGCTAGCCCAGTCACACCATCAGAAATATCGGGATCCGGCGCGCCATAAAATGCCGGTGCACTGGTCGATTCTCGATTACTACTGGAAATAATCCCGCCAAAATACACCCAGTCTTTAAATCGTTCTGCGCTAACACCCTGGCCCCAATAAATGCTCTGAATACGTCGATCATCAATGGTGAAACCCGCTGTCGAAAAACGATTATCCGTTGGAAGAATTTCCCACGCATTTCCTTGACCACTATTATTCGAACGACCGGCAACAATCTGGTTATCAACAAAATTTAACTGGTTAGTGGGGTAAGCGCTTTTATTCGCATTGTTCTCCACTCGACCGTCACCATCAAATCGAACCACGCCATGCTGATGACAGGCATAAAGCCAGTTGTTGTCAGCAATAAGTGAGTAATTCAACGCGATATCTGGACCGTTAATCACTTCTTTAAAAGTTTCGTTAATATTTTTTGCTTTATGTAAACGATTGGCCGTATTAATCGAACCGGAGCTTGCAATATAATATTCATTTTTGAACTTGACAATATCAGAAACAACAGGCACTTCTTTGTGCACTGAATACTGACTGGCTGATAATTCCAGGCCATCAGAAACGCCGTCGCCATTGGTATCAGCCAATACTGGATCAAACACCCCTATTTTTACTTCATTGCCATCGCTAATACCGTCACCGTCGGTATCAGCCTGACAAGGGTCCGTTTCTGTTTTACTCAATGTTAAAAATGGTCTTTTATTTTCCTGCCCATCCAACAACCCATCACCATCAGTATCTGCCACTGTAACTTTACTGCACAACTGATTTTCATAATAATCGGGAATACCATCTTTATCTTGATCTACAGGGAGAATTTTTTGAATTGTCGAAGGATACTTTTGCCCCTGTTGGTCAACACCAACAACTTGCCAATAACGCGTCTCATCAGGAATAAGCTTTTTTAACGATACACTAGTCCCTACAATGCCAGAGCGATACAAAGGAGGATTAACTGAGGTACCTAACATCAACTCATAATGAGTAAATGCCACCGAACCAGATTTTATGCGCCATGAAAACGTCGTATTAGCAAAACTATAATCACCGTTATCCACTGGTGCAACTAATTGAATATTGTTGCTCCCTGCCGGTGATGCTACAGCCAAATTTTGCAAACTCGGCAAATTATCCTGCGCGGCATATAACAAATAATTTTTATCGGTTACTGCGGAAAATACCGAACTGGAAACAAGCAACCAACAAAAACTAAAAATACGATAAAGGCAACCCTTCATTATTAACTTTCCCATTTAATAACATTGCTTTAAGAGATTATAAATAAATTAATCCGTTAATCAGATTAAGCAAACAGAATTTATTTGGACTAACTATTATTGACTAGTCACTAAGATTAACTATAACGCGGAAATATAATTGGTATAATATCGTTACGCAATCAGTTATTTTGAAATGAGGTAAAAACCAAGGTTATTTGTGGAACATTATTTTAGTATGAGATTCTCAACTCAAAATAATTCTATAACTAATATGAATATTGGCTTGTGGTCTTGACCAACTACGATTGCCGCGCTGTACTTCTGCTTCTCTTGAAGATACAGGATTCAACAGATAGACTCACCTTTCCAGTGCTCAGCCAGAAAACCGCAGTACGATTGACGTCTAATAATACGAAATACTGAAGACGTCGATGTAATTGTAGATATAGTGAAACGACAAGACTATTATAGTTTTGTGAAAAACTTAGAAAACTCGGCTTTCAAAAAGGTATGAATGGCCCGACCTGCCGATTTAGAGAGCCGCAAAGCAATATTAAATTTGATGTCATGTCGCTGAGTAAAGAAGTGCCAGGGTTTTCTAACAGGTGGTATGAAAAAGCAATTCAAAATGTAGAATAATTTGAATTGCCTTCTGAAAAAAGGTTAAGTACTGTAGCGTACTCTGTTTCCTGGCTGCAAGTTCGAGGCATTCAAAGGTAGGAATAGTAGTGACTACTATGGACGTAGTTTTAATGATATGTTTTTAGATATTATGAGACAACTCAGAGCAACATAAGTTGATTTTACTGATGACTCTCAATTAACAGGCTGCCAATTAATCTCTTGATTTTTAAAGATTATATCAGTGAAGTACATCTATCACCTGTTAGTCAGGTATTTTCAATAATTTAGGTAACTTGATGGATTTTCAAAATAACCAGGCACGCCGTGTATTGTTAATTGCGACCTTAGCTTTTGCCGCAAATTTTTCCGTCTGGACGCTGTATGCAGTGATGGGAATCAGTATTAAAGAGACGCTTGATTTATCGTCTACTGAATTTGGTTTTTTACTTGCATCTCCTATGCTTACAGGCGCTTTACTAAGATTCCCTGTTGGTTTTCTCTGTGAAAAATACTCCTGTCGCAAGTTGTTTATCTGGCAAATGATACTCATTATTCCTGCCATCTATTCACTTCAGTGGGTAAATAGTTATAGCGGTTATATATTAGCAGGCTTCATAACAGGTATTTCTGGTGTTTCATTTACGATCGGTATTCGCTATGTATCAGTCTGGTTTAAACGCTCTCAACAAGGCTATGCTATGGGTATTTTTGGTGCAGGAAATGCGGGAGCGGCAATCACATTGGCATTAACCCCGGTAATAATTCGTCAGTGGGGCTGGGATTCAATAGGAGTATTCTATTCAGCGGGTATGGTATTAATGCTGATTGTCTTCATTCTTATCGCACCAGAAGAAACTCAATATATGCAAAAGCGCCGAGAAACCAGCGTGGGGTTTCACCTGGCCCCATTAAAAGAAATCCAGGTCTGGCGTTTCGGCCTGTATTATTATTTTGTGTTTGGCAGTTTTCTTGCTTTGTTGCTCTGGCTCCCACAATACTACATGAACACCTACAATCTTAAACTGGAAACAGCCATGCTATTTACACTACTATTTGTTTCCATTTCCAGTATGGTCAGAGCACTTGGAGGCTGGTTCTCAGACCGTTACGGTGGAAGAGCTGTTAACTGGAGTGTATTCTGGGTTTGTCTTGTCTGTTTGTTCTTTTTAAGTTATCCACCAACTACGTTAACCATTCATGGTGTTGAAAAAGATGTTGAGTTATTCATTGATATTAACCTCTGGGTTTTTACGGTTTTAATTTTAATTATTGGTATTGCCCAGGGGTTTGGTCGCGCCAGTGTTTACAAGGTCATTCAAGATCACTACCCTGAACACATGGGGAGTGTTGGTGGAACCGTCGCGACACTGGGTGCTCTGGGCGGCGTGACCTTGCCAGTTATTTTTGGTATTGCGGTTGATCTGATAGGTATCCATACCGCTTGTTTTATGTTGCTGTACGGTATACTTGCCATTTGTATGGCTGTCATGTATTTCTCAATAAAATCAGAGCAACATAAAAAATTGCTGAAAGATGCTATTGCAAATAATTTTCTAAATCACTAATTTATCCGGGCAGTTAACTTATATAGCATTGTATTTTCGACAACCATTATCAATGAGTTATTTTCTGCTCCACAGCCCAGACTGCCGCCTCGACTCTTGTTTTAAGTGATAACTTTTTTAACATATTTTTTACATGAACTTTAACGGTTCCTTCCGTAATATTCAGACTAATCGCAATTGCTTTATTACTCTTACCCTCAGCAATGTGCTTGAGTATTTCAACTTCACGTAATGTCAATTTATCAATAGGACTCTTCTTCTCCGGGTTTTGTAAAGAGCGAACTAAAATCTGAGTTAACGGACTGCTGATGATCATTTCGCCTGAAAGCGCCTGATGAATTTTTTCTATTAACTCTTCTGGTTCAGAGTCTTTTAAAAGATAACCATCTGCCCCATACTTAAGCGCCTGCAATACATCGACCTCGTTATCTGATACGGTAAACATGACAACTTTACTGTCAATATCCGCCTGTTTCAGGGCATGTAATGTATCAATTCCACTCAGCCCTTTCATATTTAGATCCAGCAGAATTAAATCCGGCTTATACTGAATAGCCAGAGCAATACCTTCTTCTCCAGTATTTGCTTCAGCAACAACTTCCAGTGTATTTTCCAGCGATATCAGTTGAGCAACCCCTTTGCGTAACATCGGGTGATCGTCAACCAGTATAATTGTTGATTTATTCAATGATTACTCCAGTAAATTAAACAGACAAAATCAGGTTTGTCTTTCAAATTCAAATTCAACACTTGTTCCGCGACTGTCAGAATTTAAACAAATTTCCGTATGTAAGGACTTTGCTCGCTCCTCCATAATACGAAGCCCAAAATGGCCATGTCGCTCGGTATTACAGGAAAATCCCTGTCCATTATCCCATATTTCAACCTTAACCTTGTCATTGTTTAAAAGCAAAATAACACCAGCATTCGTCGCATTAGCGTGCTTATGTATGTTAGACAATGCTTCACGTACAATTTGCAAAACATGAATCTCCTGGTTAGCAGTCAGGTAATTTGCTGGCACATCAAACTTTAAAGTCACTGGATGATTACATTTTGCGCCAAATTCAATCACAGTGCCTCGTAACGCATTTTCTATTGAAGGATCATCAAGCTTCAACCGGAAATTCGTTAACAGCTCCCTTAACTGCTGATACGCACTATTTAAACCTTGCTTAATGTCTTCAATCGTTTCGCTTAGTTGTTCTTTGGCGAGATCTTTTTGTACTTTCCGTGTTAACAGGCTCATCTGTACCTTTAAGTAAGATAATGACTGTGCCAGAGAGTCATGTAATTCTCTGGCAATAACAGCGCGCTCTTCATAAATCAACAACCTGTCTTCGGTATTTCTTTTTTGCTCTAGCTCAATTGCAGTTGCAATAATATCGGCCATTGCTTGTAAAATCTGAACTTGCCAGTCTGCTGCTTCTTTAATTATAGGAATATGCCACACCAGACAACCAAAATGCTGTGTCTGTTTTTCCAATGGGTACTCCAACCGTTTTAAACAAAACTCCTGAGTGAAATTATCGATTTTTCTCACCGCAATAATGTGGGCATCCGTTTCAAGAACATTTCGCTCAATTGTAACTTTACCGAAACCAAGAACCGGCTCAAGCTGCTGGATTATTTTTTTATCTGACTGGTGATATTCACTATCTGTCAGATTATCGGTTAAATTACTGGCAGCTCGATAAAGTACTTCGAGCGAACGATTACTACGGATCAACTCTCTGGTTTTAGACTCTACTCGTTCTTCAAAATCCTGATAGGTCGATTTAAGCTCATCTGACATCTGATTAATCGTCTGTGCCAGTACACCCAACTCGTTATCACCATAATCTCCAGCTTTGACAGTAAAATTTCCTCGACCCGCTTCTGTTGCAACCTCTACTAACTGTTTTAGTGGTGTTATAACAATACGATTGATCTTATACAGCACGATGAAAACAACCAGTAAAATCGAAAACAGGCTGACTCCCTGAATTAAGCGCAAAATTCTCAGCTTTTTTTCCGACTCTACTTGCAGTAAAGTCACCAGTTCATCAATTTCCTGTACAAAACTCTCAAAAAACTCAAGACTCTGAATCTCGGTTGACTGGGCAAGCTGAGCCCAGAATCCCTGGATTATCTGATATTTCTGTTCAATTAGCTGGTTTTCTCTAACGTCGTTAAAACCTCCTGAAAATACTTTTTCAAAACGGTCCCTGAATAATTCAAGTTCCACTTTAATCGACTGACTAGCATGCGCTACCTTCTCTTCGTTAACCAACTTAAGTAATTGCGCTCTGGAAATACGAGTGGCCTGCATTCGCAGTGCACCAGCATTGTTAATCTGAGCGGCGTCTCCACTTAAACTTTCTGATACCAGAATTGAAGAAATCATACTTAGTAAGCCAAAAGCAATAATAACAGCCATCACTTGTCCGGCTCTTGCAACAAGAGAAGAACTTGTCGATGAAGTTATTTCGCCTTCAGCTAAAGACTTATTATTAAAATTTTTCATCTATAAAAAAACGTTAAAATTAGAAACATTAAAATTTGATACTCAGTTAGCAAATCGTAGTTAAAAATATTTTCTGTATGTAAACTGTACATAGAAGTTTAACTATTTGTATGAATTTTAACTCTACCTCCAAATAGTCCCCCTCATTAAAAGCCTCTTATCAAAAAACAACAAAACACCTATTAATACCTAAATATCAACAAGTTACACAAATTACAGGCATATCTCTTTAGTGGTAGTTGGCGGGTACATACAAAATCTGAACAAACAATGTCATGATCCAGATCAAAGTCAAAGCTATAAAAGTTGTTACTTTCTCAATATAGATTGAAAGTAAAGCCGACATTAACATTGATACATCGCTAATTATACAGGAACTATCTGATGGCGAGTCATAAGACTAAGCAAAATACTGTATTAACCATGAACACCATCGCATTCGCATTTAACTTTGCGGTGTGGACCATGTTTTCAATTATTGGGTTAAAAATCAAACAGGAACTCGGCCTTACCGATACCGAATTTGGAATACTTGTAGCTACACCGATTTTAACCGGATCTATCACTCGCTTACCTTTAGGTATATTGACTGATTATTTTGGTGGACGGATTGTCTTCTTCATACAAATGATTTTAGTCGCAATTGCAACCTATAGCCTCGCGTTTGCTAATCTCTATTGGCACTATCTGCTCGCTGGACTTTTTGTTGGTCTTGCCGGGGGTTCATTTGCCATCGGTATCGCCTATACCTCGGCCTGGTTTGAAAAAGAGAAACAAGGTACCGCAATGGGAATCTTTGGTGCAGGTAATGCTGGTGCCGCAATAACCAACCTCATTGCCCCCATGATCGTCGTTGCGGTCGGATGGCGAATGGTCCCTACCATCTACTCCATTGCGATGGCAGTTATGGCAATACTCTTCTGGTTATTCACTTACAATGACCCTAAACAAGAAGAAAGAAAAAGAACAGGATCACATAAATCACTCGCTGAACAGTTAGCTCCACTTAAAGAATTAAGGGTGTGGCGATTTGGTCTCTATTACTACTTTGTCTTTGGTGGTTTTGTAGCGTTAGCACTCTGGTTACCAAAATATTATATGGGTGAATATAATCTCGATATAAAAACCGCTTCATTCATTACCATGATATTCACACTACCCTCCGGGCTTATTCGCGCTGCTGGAGGATACGCATCAGACAAAATTGGAGCTCGTTCAGTTAACTGGTGGGTTTTCTGGGTCGCGGCCTGCTGTCTTTTCATCTTGTCTTATCCTGAAACACAATTCATCGTTAAAGGTGTTGATGGAGAAATGAGCTTTGATATTTCATTGGGTGTCTGGCCCTTCACTGCGCTCGTCTTTGTGGTTGGGATTGCTCAGGGAATCGGGAAAGCCAGTGTTTATAAATTACTACACGACTATTACCCTGACAATATGGGCTCTGTTGGCGGAATGGTCGGAGTACTGGGCGGATTAGGCGGCTTTACTCTACCAATATTCTTCGGACTACTTTCAGACTTCACAAACCTTCGCTCTTCCTGCTTTATGCTTTTATTTGGTCTGGTAGCGCTTTGTATGGTCTGGATGAACTTCTCGATTATTCAATTGAAAAGAGATAGTGAATTACTTTAATAACTAAAACATAAAATTTAAAACGACAAAATACTTAATTGTTACTTAACCTGGAGTAAATAATGTCAGACATAAAAAAATGGGATGTAGAAGATACCCAGTTCTGGGAGGCAGAAGGGAAAAAGGTTGCTAACCGAAACCTCTGGATATCTATCCCAAGTCTTCTATGTGGCTTTGCTGTATGGCTCTATTGGGGAATTATCACGATTCAAATGCTGAATCTGGGATTTCCTTTTGCAAAAAGTGAACTGTTCACACTAATGGCTATTGCTGGTTTAACGGGTGCAACACTCAGAATTCCCAGTAGTTTCTTCATTCGCTTATGCGGCGGAAGAAACACCATTGTATTTACTACCGCATTATTAATGATTCCGGCTGTTGGTGCGGGTATTGCTCTTCAAGATAAAAATACCCCACTCTGGGTGTTCCAGATATTAGCCCTGTTATCTGGCTTTGGTGGTGGTAACTTTGCCTCTTCAATGTCAAACATCAGTTTCTTCTTCCCTAAGAAGCAACAAGGTCTTGCGCTAGGTTTAAATGCTGGTTTAGGTAACTTTGGTGTAACCACCATGCAAATCCTTGTACCTCTGGCAATGACATTTGGCATTTTTGGTGGTGAGCCAATGGAACTGGTCAATACTTCTGGAACGTTAATTGGAAAAATTCCGGCTGGTTCTGACGCCTGGATTCATAACGCTGGTTACATCTGGTTGCTTTTTCTAATACCGCTTGCCGTAGTTGGCTGGTGGGGAATGAACAATATAAAAGCTTCTCATGTAACCCCTGAGCTACCCGGCCCAATAGGTTCTTTTTCTATTATATCAGGAATGCTTATTATCGGATTTTTAACCGCCATTTTTGGATTGTGGTTAATGTTACCAGAAAAAGTTGGCGGTTCTGGTTTTGGTATCAGCAAATGGATTGTTCTTCCAATCGTTATTGCATTAACTGTCTTTTTACTTAAGCTTCTACCAGGCCAGATTAAAAGCAATCTTTCTCGTCAGTATAAAATATTTGGCAATCGACACACCTGGGTAATGAGTATCATTTATACCATGACTTTTGGATCATTCATTGGTTTCGCAGCAGCATTTGGATTATCGATTAAAGTTATTTTTGGTTACCAACATATTCTGGTTGACGGTGTAATGACACATAGCTCTTCTAACCCCAATGGTCCTAGTGCATTAATGTATGCCTGGATGGGTCCTTTTATTGGCGCACTGATTCGTCCTGTTGGTGGTTGGATTGCTGACAAAATGGGCGGCGCAAAAGTAACACAAATTTGTGCTTTCGTTATGACAGCCAGCGCAATCGGTGTTGCTTACTATATGAAAGCAGCATACTCCTCAGAAACCCCAGAAGAATTCTTTGTTCCTTTCTTTGTATTATTCCTGATTCTGTTTGCGGCTACAGGCATTGGTAATGGCTCTACTTTCCGAACAATTTCCATGGTTTTTGATAAAGAACAAGCAGGTCCTGTCTTAGGATGGACTTCAGCAGTAGCCGCTTACGGTGCTTTTATTATCCCTAAAGTACTTGGTGAGCAAATCAAACTGACAACACCTGAAAATGCACTCTACGGCTTTGCTATCTTTTATGGCGTGTGTATTTTGATCAACTGGTTTTACTATCTGAGAAAAAGTGCTGAATTTCATAACCCATAAGACTTTATAACAAGAAGGAAAATGATGATGACGAGTCATCATTTTCCTGTTTATCAAACTAAATTTTATTACTAAAAGTGACTGACAGTTTAAAAAACGTTTTAAAACTAATCAGTTCTGGTCAACGGAGAATATTATAATGAGTCAATTTCTGGACCGCTTACAATTCTTTAAAAAGAAGACAGGCGAATTCGCAGATGGACATGGTGAAACCACCAATGAAAGTCGTGAATGGGAAAATAGTTATCGTCAACGCTGGCAACACGATAAAATCGTACGTTCAACCCATGGTGTTAACTGTACCGGTTCCTGTTCATGGAAAATTTATGTAAAAAATGGCCTGGTCACCTGGGAAACCCAACAAACTGATTATCCTCGAACCCGTCCAGACCTGCCAAACCATGAACCCAGAGGTTGCCCTCGTGGTGCTAGCTACTCCTGGTACCTTTATAGCGCTAACCGTCTTAAATATCCTAAAGTCAGAAAACCACTATTAAAACTCTGGCGAGAAGCCCGTTCACAATTCAGTCCCGTTGCTGCCTGGGCTTCAATTGTTGAAAATGAAGAAAAATCCAAATCTTACAAATCAAAGCGTGGCCTGGGTGGTTTTGTTCGTTCCAGTTGGGACGAAGTTAACGAAATTATTGCCGCAGCTAACGTTTATACAACCAAGACTTTCGGTCCGGACAGAGTCGTCGGCTTCTCTCCTATTCCAGCTATGTCTATGGTTTCTTACGCCGCTGGTGCGCGTTACCTCTCTTTAATTGGTGGTGTCTGTTTAAGTTTTTATGACTGGTATTGCGATTTACCTCCTTCGTCACCAATGGTCTGGGGCGAGCAAACGGATGTTCCAGAATCAGCTGATTGGTACAACTCAAATTATATTATTGCCTGGGGATCTAACGTACCTCAAACCCGTACACCAGATGCTCACTTTTTCACCGAAGTTCGGTACAAAGGTGCTAAAACAGTTTCAATCACACCGGATTATGCAGAAGTCTCCAAATTAACTGATGAATGGTTAAATCCCAAACAGGGAACAGATGCAGCGTTAGGCATGGCCTTTGGCCACGTTATTCTTAGAGAGTTTCACCTGGATAATCCTAGTGAGTATTTTACTAATTATGTTCGTACTACAACTGATTTTCCAATGCTGGTTGTTCTCGAAAAACATAATGATGAATCACTAAAATCAACTCGTTTCTTAAGAGCCTCTGATCTGGCGAAGAACCTGGGACAAGATAATAACCCTGAATGGAAAACCATTGCCATCGATGAAAACAGTAGTGAAATGGTTTCTCCTCTTGGCTCAATAGGCTACCGCTGGGGCGAAAAAGGCAAATGGAATATTGAAGCACGAGAAGGCAAGGACGGTAAAGATACCAAACTACAATTATCACTAATTGGTAATGATGTGACTCCTGTAGCATTTCCACATTTTGCTGCTGATGATAATAATGAGCACTGGGTTTCCTGTGAGCATGACGAAGTACTAGTCAAAAATATTCCAACAAAAACAATAAAAGATGCTGATGGTAACGATCTTGTTGTCGCAACAGTTTACGATCTGATGATGGGCAACTACGGCCTTGACCGAGGTCTTGGTGGAGATAACGTCGCAACCAGTTTTGATGATGACATTCCTTTTACACCGGCATGGCAAGAAAAAATTACCGGTGTACCAAGAGATAAAGTCATAAAAATTGCCAGAGAATTTGCCGATACGGCTAATAAAACGCATGGTAAAGCCATGATTATTGTTGGTGCAGCGATGAATCACTGGTACCACATGGACATGAACTATCGTGGTCTCATCAATATGTTGATGATGTGCGGTTGTATTGGACAGTCCGGTGGTGGTTGGGCTCATTACGTTGGTCAGGAAAAATTAAGACCACAAACAGGCTGGTTACCATTAGCCTTTGGTCTTGACTGGTCTCGCCCTCCTCGTCAAATGAATGGTACCTCATTCTTTTACAACCATTCTTCACAATGGCGACATGAAAAAGTCAGTATCCACGAAGTGCTCTCACCATTAGCCGATAAAGAAGAGTTCTCTGAGCATATGCTCGACTATAATATCAAAGCTGAGCGCATGGGCTGGTTACCATCCGCACCACAGCTCAATATGAACCCATTACAAATCACCAGAGATGCAGAAGCTGCGGGTATGGATCCAAAGGATTATGCCGTACAACAGCTTAAAAGTGGCGATTTGAAATTTGCTTGCGAAGCACCTGACGCACCTGAAAACTTCCCACGAAATATGTTTATCTGGCGTTCCAATTTGTTGGGTTCATCGGGCAAAGGGCATGAATATATGCTCAAATATTTGCTTGGCGCAAAAAATGGAGTCATGAACGAAGACCTCGGTAAAAATAACGGTTTTAAACCTGAAGAAGCTGAATGGGTAGATGATGGAGCAACGGGTAAACTTGACCTGGTAACGACATTAGATTTCAGAATGTCCTCTACCTGTATGTTCTCAGACATCATATTACCAACTGCTTGCTGGTACGAAAAAGATGATTTAAATACTTCTGATATGCATCCATTCATTCACCCATTGTCAACAGCTGTCGATCCAGCCTGGGAAGCAAAATCAGACTGGGATATTTATAAAGGGATTGCTAAGAAGTTTTCTGAGGTTTCTGAAGGTGAACTGGGCGTTGAAAAAGATCTGGTTACAATCCCCATGTTACACGATACCCCCGGTGAGTTGGCTCAACCTTTTGATGTTAAAGACTGGAAAAAAGGCGAGTGTGATTTAATTCCAGGGTTAACAGCACCAAATATGGTCGTTGTAGAAAGAAACTACCCCGAGATCTACAAGAAATTTACTTCACTTGGACCATTGCTAGATAAACTGGGCAACGGCGGAAAAGGTATCAACTGGAATACTGAAGATGAAGTCAAATTACTGGGCGATTTAAATCATCGCAACACCGATGAAGGCATTAGTAAAGGCAGACCTATTATTGAATCTGCAATTGATGCCGCAGAAACAATTTTAACTTTTGCACCAGAAACTAATGGTAGCGTTGCAGTTAAAGCCTGGGAAGCCATCGGCGAATTTACCGGGCGTGACCATACCCATCTGGCCAAACCCAAACAGGAAGAGAAAATTCGATTCCGTGATGTTCAGGCACAACCCAGGAAAATTATTTCTTCTCCTACCTGGTCTGGACTGGAAGATGAACATGTTAGCTACAATGCAGGATATACCAACGTCCATGAATATATTCCATGGAGAACCATTACCGGACGTCAACAATTCTACCAGGATCACAAATGGATGCAGGCATTTGGTGAACAATTTGTTTCTTACCGACCACCTATCAATACCAAAACCATTGAATCGGTAAAAGGAAGCAAAGCAAATGGAAATAAAGAAATTGTCTTAAACTGGATTACACCACATCAAAAATGGGGTATTCACAGTACTTATTCAGACAATTTATTAATGCTGACACTTTCTCGTGGTGGCCCCATTATCTGGATGAGTGAAGTCGATGCAAAAGAAGCAGGCATTGAAGATAATGACTGGGTAGAAGTATTTAACGTCAATGGCGCTATAGCCTGTCGTGCTGTTGTTTCTCAACGTGTTAATCAGGGAATGGTAATGATGTATCACGCTCAGGAGAGAATTGTTAACGTACCCGGCAGTGAAATGACAGGTACACGTGGTGGACACCATAACTCCGTTACTCGTGTTGTCATGAAACCGACACACATGATTGGAGGCTATGCACAACAAGCCTGGGGCTTTAACTACTATGGTACCGTGGGTTGTAACCGTGACGAATTTGTTGTCGTCAGAAAAATGGACAAAGTCGACTGGCTGGAAGGCTCAGACTCAGATGACTTGCCACGTCAATTACCCACTAACCCAGATGAAGCTTAAGGAGTAGGACCATGAAAATACGTTCTCAAATAGGTATGGTGCTCAACCTTGATAAATGCATCGGTTGCCATACATGTTCAATCACCTGTAAAAATGTCTGGACTTCCAGAGAAGGTGTCGAATATGCCTGGTTTAATAATGTCGAAACTAAACCCGGTATTGGCTATCCAAAAGAATGGGAAAACCAGGATAAGTGGAATGGCGGATGGGTAAGGAAATCCAATGGTGAAATTCAACCTAGAATTGGTGGAAAATTTCGCGTGCTAGCGGGAATTTTTGCTAATCCTGATTTACCTGAAATTGATGATTACTACGAACCCTTTGACTTTGATTATCAACATTTGCATACAGCACCAGAAGTTAAACATCAGCCTACAGCTCGCCCTCGTTCTGTCATTTCTGGCAAAAGAATGGAAAAAATTGAATGGGGTCCAAACTGGGAAGAAATTCTAGGTACGGAATTTGAAAAGCGTAGCAAAGATAAAAACTTTGATAACATGCAGAAAGAAATGTATGGCGAATTTGAAAATACTTTCATGATGTACTTGCCTCGATTGTGTGAACATTGTTTAAACCCCGCTTGTGCTGCCTCTTGTCCTTCTGGCGCTATCTATAAACGTGAAGAAGATGGCATCGTCTTAATCGATCAGGAGAAATGCCGAGGCTGGCGTATGTGTATTAGCGGCTGCCCTTACAAGAAAATCTATTTCAACTGGAAATCGGGTAAATCAGAAAAATGTATCTTCTGTTATCCTAGAATTGAAGCGGGTATGCCAACCGTTTGTGCCGAAACTTGTGTTGGCCGTATTCGTTATCTGGGTGTTTTACTTTATGATGCAGATAAAATTAAAGAAGTTGCATCAACAACCTCTGAAACCGATCTGTATCAAAAGCAATTGGAAATCTTTCTTGACCCCAATGATCCAGAAGTAATCGCACAAGCACGTAAAGATGGTATTACCGACTCTATAATCGAAGCAGCTCAAAAATCTCCAGTCTATAAAATGGCTGTTGACTGGAAATTAGCGCTTCCATTGCACCCGGAATACAGAACGCTGCCGATGGTCTGGTATGTACCAACATTAAGTCCAATTCAAAATGCTGTTGAAGCAGGCACACTTGGTATGGCTGGTGTTATTCCAGATATTCGTTCTCTGCGGATTCCACTAAAATATCTTGCTAACCTGCTTACCGCCGGCGACGAAGAACCTGTAGTCAGAGCATTAGAGCGCTTACTGGCAATGAGAGCATATAAACGTGCTGAAAATGTTGAAGGTGTTGAAGATCTCGAAGTGTTACGCCAGGTTGGTTTAACCAAAAAGACTGCTGATGATATGTATCGCTATCTGGCTATTGCAAATTATGAAGACCGTTATGTGATACCAACAGGTCATCGTGAAATGAATGTACCAGAAGCTTACGCCGAGAAAAGCGGTTGTGGTTTTTCATTTGGTAATGGTTGTGGAACAGGCAACAGCGACGTCAATATGTTTGGTGCAAAAAAAGTTGCGCGCCGTGACGTTATCAAAACAGTCAGAGTAGGAGATTAATATGATTTTAATAAAAGTCATATCTCGCCTGCTTGACTACCCCAACGAGTCTCTCTTTGCCGCAAAAGATGAAGTTATTTCTTTGATTGAACAATCGAAAGAAATAAGTCAAGATAAAAGCCAGCAACTAATCGCTTTTATTCAGAAGCTGACTTCCAATGATCTGTACGATGCTCAGGAAAGATACGACCTGCTTTTCGATCGCGGACGTGCGCTTTCTCTATTGCTATTTGAACATGTTCATGGCGAATCCAGAGATCGTGGACAAGCGATGGTTGATTTGATTAATGTATATCGCTCAAAAGGATTTGAAGTTGACAGCGAGCAACTGCCAGATTACCTGCCTCTCTACCTCGAATTTTTGAGCGAACAGGAACCTGACTACATTCGTGAATGGCTGGGTGATATCAACCATATCATGACAATGTTGTCAGAGCGTTTAATCGCACGAGATTGTGAGTACTCAATTTTATTTGACTCATTGATTGAAATCTCAGGTTTAGAAGTAAACCGTGAAGAGATAGCCGAGAAAATCAGTCAGGAAAAAAGAGACGATACCATCGAAGAAATCGACAAAGAGTGGGAAGATAAAGAAATTCGATTTGATGACCCGGCGACTGGCGATTGTTCCAGTGCAGGAATACATAAATCGAATAATTCATTAGATCCAGCTACCGTTCAACAGGTGCCTATTAAATGGCACGAATCAAATGCAGCTGAAGTTGCAGGGTTGTAAGGAGAATAATTATGTCTAATTTAAATACTTTATTATTTGGGGTGTATCCTTACCTCGTCGTGGCTATCTGCCTTGTTGCCTGCTGGATTCGGTTTGACAGAGAACCTTATACCTGGAAAGCAGACTCTAGTCAGATGCTTAATAAAAAAGGCTTTCGTATCGCCAGTAATATGTTCCATATTGGTGTCATCTTTATTTTGATGGGACATTTTGTTGGATTGTTAACACCCGAATGGCTATACCACCATGTGATTTCAAGTGCTGGCAAACAAATGTTAGCGATGGTCAGCGGTGGCGTATTCGGGATAATCTGCCTAGTAGGATTAATCATGCTGATTAAACGACGTTTATCTGACCCCAGAGTCAGAGCAACTTCAAAAACATCAGATATCTTTATTCTATTTATGCTATTAGTTCAGCTAATCCTCGGCCTGCTCACTATAGT
>JADGFG010000036.1 GCA_016743995.1 Kangiellaceae bacterium
CGTTGGAGTATCATCATGCCTATCATGAAATGGGGCTTACCTTAGGTAGTGGAATATATGGTTCGACTTTCTTTTTATTAACCGGTTTTCATGGATTTCACGTGACCGTAGGGACAATATTTTTAATTGTGCTCTCTGTTCGCTGTGCTAAAGGACATTTTAAGCCAGAAAACCATTTTGCTTATGAAGCGGGGGCGTGGTATTGGCACTTTGTTGATGTTGTCTGGTTATTTTTGTTTATCTTTGTTTATATATTATAAATTGTAAGTTGTAAGTTGTAAATTAATTGTTGATGCCGAAGACATTCGGCATCATTTTGAGTGATTAAAAGGCTGATGGTTTGTGCCTGTTGTATATTTAATGACGGGCGTCACAGGAGACGTATTATTGCTGCCCTGTGAGTATACGGCCTGATTATTCAGGCTTAACTGTTGGAAGTCCGTGAGGTTCTATTACACCAGTGTAAATTCCAACAATGATTAGAATAAAGAGAATTATTGATAGTCCTATTCTCCATTGAAGGTTGTTGACGGTTTTCTTAGAGTCTTTTTCAGTGCTTAAAAAGAATAAGCTTCTAAACAGACTAAAAACGACAACTAACATAGCGATAACAATGATAGCTTTAATAAGCATCCGACTTCCTGGTTAATTAAACGTTAGAAGGTTAAGATTAGATGCCAGAATACGCGTTTATGTCATATTTTTCCAGTGGAGAGTGTTGTTGAAATTAGTTTTTAGCTACCCTGTAGGGCGTTACCAGATACGCATTAATTTCTGGTTTCTTATTATATTTCTTATTATTCAAACGTTATTAAATGAGCTGGGGTTCTGGCAACTTGAAAGAGCAAAAGAAAAGCAGAATAGAATTTTTCAACTCGAAAGGGGAGAGCTGAGTGTTTTACAGGGTTTAAAAAGCATATCTGATGAAGCTATTCATAACTTTCAGACTGTAGCTCTTGATGTTGAGACATTTCGTTCTGGTTTTTTGTTCCTTGATAATAAGATACATAAGACAATGCCTGGCTATCATGTACTTAATATTGTTAGAGATATTTCGTCTGGTAAATACATTCTTGTCAATCGTGGGTGGGTATTATCGGTGGATAGAAATCATCTCCCTGAAGTTGAGTATCCTGACAAAAGCTGGGCCGTTAAAGGCCGTATTTATCCTTTACCTGAAGAATCAATATCTACGTCCAGTGCGGCCATTGAAAATATCGGTAGAAACTTGCGTTTACCGGTGTTAGATTTGAAAATGGTGAAACACATTGAAGAAATATTTTCTATTCAACTTGAAAGTTATATCTTGCGTTTAAGTGATGGAAGTGATGCGGCGTTGGAAACTAACTTTGTATGGACTAACATGCCGCCAGAAAAACATCTGGCTTATGCTTTTCAGTGGTTTGCATTAGCTTTTGCATTTTTAATTGTTAGTTTGTTTGCTTGTATAAAAAAAGGTGGTTTGTGAGTTTGAAAGAATTAGAGCACTCTTCAGAAGTGACTAGAGCTAAAAACAGGAAGGTATTGATTGCCTTGTTTTCAATGTTTTTTGTACCGGTACTTTTTGCTTATACTGCATATTTTAATGGTTGGTTTTCTACGGCCACACGAAACTTTGGAGAGCTTATTGTTGATTCGGAGGTAATGGACATTGAAGATTTTTATATTAAACGAGCCAATGGAAAGTTGATTACCGGGAAGGAATTTGAAACCTTGTACTGGTGGATTATCCCGGTTGACCCACTTAATTGTGATGACAAATGCTTGCAATTAAATTTACATACCGTTAATCAGACTCGCAAAGGATTAGGAAAAGAAGCAAAACGAATTAATCAGTTGTTGGTTTTACCAGGTGATACTCACAGAGACATGGGTGACTTTCCTGTCGGTTATAGTCAATTTAGCCGAACGGGGGTAAAAGCACAAAAAAACACCAGAAGTGGGCTTGATCAGGATTTACCTGCTGGCTATATCTATTTAGTTGATCCGCTCGGTAATATATTTATGCGATACCCTTTTATTTCCAATAAAAAATCAGCGCCGGAAATGAGCAAAGGTTTACGCAAAGATATACTACGACTTTTTAAGTATTCGCGTCTGGGTTAAGTGATTAAAGAAGAGATGAGTATATGAGTGATAGGGCTGTTAGAAATCTTGCATTATTTGCGACAGTATTTGCAATAGTTGTTGTGATTCTGGGGGCATTTACTCGGCTGTCCGATGCAGGGCTGGGCTGTCCTGATTGGCCGGGATGTTATGGTTTTATGCATATTTCCAGTCAGTCTGAACATGCCGTTGAGGCTACAAGAGCATTTCCAGAACAACCTTATCAGTTTGATAAAGCGTGGCCAGAGATGGTTCATCGTTATTTTGCCGGAACCCTGGGTGTTCTTGTTTTAATTCTGGCATTACTTTGCTGGTTTAAACAAAAAAGAACGACAGTAAAACAGTCGACATTTTTATTGTTGCTCGTCATTTTTCAAGCGGCGCTAGGTATGTGGACGGTTACCATGAAGCTCCATCCGCTAGTGGTTCTTCTACATCTGATGGGAGGCGTGGCAACGCTTTCATTACTTGCGTCATTAACTATTCGTTATCATTTTAATTTAACCTCTCCTTATCAAGAGAAGAGTCTGTCAATAATAAAGCGATTAACGCTAATGGGGCTCGTGATAGTCGTACTACAGGTTGCCTTAGGCGGCTGGACGTCGGCTAATTATGCTGCAATGGTTTGTATTGAACTACCTGTTTGTCAGGGGGCATGGCTAACGAACAGTGATTTTATTTCTGGTTTTCAGTTATGGGGAAGGGAAGCGGAAACTTACGAGTATGGGATACTGGATGCTAACTCGAGAATTGCGATTCATGTTGCTCATAGAATAGGTGCTATTGTAACCACTTTGTTTGTGTCTCTTTTAATCTTTCATTTATTCAATTCGGGATTAAAATTAGTAAAAGGCTTTGCAATAATTATAAGTGTACTGTTATTGGCGCAGCTGGTATTAGGGATTAATAATATTCTGATGCAACTGCCACTGTTTAATGCCGTACTTCATAATGCAACAGGTGCCATATTAGTGATGACATTGACCTGTCTGTTGACAGTTTTGCACATGCCAGAGAAAGTTGGGCAAGATCATTCCAGTTTCGAAAGCGCTAATTCTAAATCGATTAAATTCAAGAGTCCAAATTCTGAAATGGTTGATTCTGAGGTTTCTGTATATGAATGAGAGTCATCATGACGCCTGTAGCGAGCCTGGTATTCAGTCAGGTAGAAAGAAAGACTGTATCCGAGCTAGTGTTAGCTGGAAGGATTATCTGGAATTAACTAAACCTAAGGTCGTTTTGCTTATATTATTAACTGCTGTTGTTGGTATGTATTTAGCGCCGGGTGATGGTGTGCCGTTAAATATCTTGTTAATAGCAACTATTGGTATTGGATTTGCGGCCGGTGGCGCTGCAGTGGTTAATCATATCGTCGATCAACGTATCGATTCCATAATGGCCAGAACTTATAAGCGACCTGTGGCTTCCGGTAAAATCGAGAGTAAAAAAGCCATTATTCTGGCTATTGTTCTTTCACTCAGCTCAATGATTTTGCTTTTTTTCTTTATTAATCCATTGACCGCAGTTCTTACTTTGTTGGGGCTGGTAGGTTATGCATTTGTTTATACCATGTATTTAAAAAGGGCCACGCCACAGAATATTGTTATTGGCGGTCTTAGTGGGGCTATTCCTCCATTACTTGGCTGGGTGGCCGTTGACGGTTATTCGGGTGATATTCATCCGCATGCGCTTTTGTTGGTTCTTATCGTCTTTGTATGGACACCGCCTCATTTCTGGGCGCTGGCAATATTTAGAAAAGAAGAATATGCAAAAGCCAATATTCCAATGTTGCCTGTTACTCACGGGATTGAATTTACCAAACTGAATATTTTATTGTATACCCTGCTTTTGCTATTCGCTGCAGCCTTACCTTATCTGGTCGGCATGTCACATCTTATTTATCTTGCGGGTTCTTCAATTCTTGGTCTGTTATTTCTATATCATGCTATCAGATTGTGGAGAAGCGATGTTAGAAAGGTTGCGCTTGAAACTTTCAGGTATTCAATTACCTACCTGATGCTCCTGTTTGTTATTCTGCTGGTTGATCATCATTTTCCAGTTACACTTCATTGAGTAAAGAAAATCTATAATGATTAATAAATTTATAGCATTCCTTTTTTCTCTGACGGTAATCGTCAGTTGTGATAAACCGGCTAGTGAAAAACAACAACAATTTTCCCAACCTTTTAGTCAAATGCTGGTTTATCCTAAAAAAAACAGAATAGAACCGTTTAAACTTTCAGCCCATGACCAGACTATTTTTGATGCTTCGGCTTTTCAGGGATATTGGAACCTTATTTTTATGGGATATACCCATTGCCCTGATGTCTGTCCAACAACTTTGCTTGACTTAAATCGAATATACGAGAAAATATCTCCCGAATATCAGCGTAAATTTCGGATTATTTTCTTATCGGTTGATCCGGGACGAGACAGCCTGCAACATCTTTCTGGCTATATTAGTCATTTTAATGATCGTTTTATTGCGGTTACGGGTCAGAAAAAACAGATTGACTCGCTGGTTTTATCCCTTGGAGGGATTTATACTCAAAACAAAGAAAATGAGGCTTATTATAGTGTGGACCATTCTTCTCGTATCTTTATTGTTAACCCCGCAGGGGAGCGCTACGGTATGATTACCAGTGAAGCAATGCATAATAAGGATAAATCTCGCTTGATCAGCGAGCTTAATCAACTGGCTTTACTCAAAAAATAGTGAGCAATTTAATTTGAGTATTCTTCCTAATAGTTTTTTTGGGCGAAATGCGCTGATGATTGCAACAATCCTGGTCATCAGCCATGTTGTTTCCTATTTTACAATCCAGCATTTTGTTGTCGACCGACATAATCGAATTGTAATGTTTCTGGCTGCAAATCAGGTTAAGTTATTACATATTGGTGATAAAAAAAGGTTTTCAAGAGTATTTGCTGCAGACATTTCTGAAACAACTCAGCTGGAAGTTTACTGGGTTAACGGACCCGTAGAACCTGTTGGTTTACGAAATGCGAAATATCACCAGGGTTTTAGTGATGAAGGAGCACGTTATCTGGGAAAAAATACGTTAGTCAGAGTAGAAACCAGTGACGGAATATATCTCTGGATTAATGAGCCGGTCAATAAAAAAATCTGGATACGAATGCCTATTGGCGACTATGAAGGAAACAATCCGGTTGAGTTATTTATTTTTACCGGCATGCTGTTATTTCTTAGTTTAACCGGTGCATGGGTCCTGGTCTTTCAGCTTCATAGACCATTAAAGCGATTGGCTTTTGCTGCCCGTGAAATAGGTCGTGGAGACTTTCCCGGTAAACTGAAAGAAGCTGGGCCATTAGAGCTGGTTGCAGTGACTTCTGCATTTAATCAGATGGCGGCAGATGTGCATCAACTCGAAGAAGACCGAACACTTTTGTTAGCTGGTATTTCTCATGACTTAAGAACTCCTATAACGCGCGTTCGGTTGGCATCAGAGTTTTTATCTGAGCAGGATGAAGAATTAAAAGCTGGTATTATTGCTGATACTCAGGATATGGATGATATTATTGATCAGTTTATCGGCTATGTCCGTTATGGTAGTGAAGAAAAAATGGAAATAGCAGATTTGGGGGACGTTATCCGAAGTGTTGTCGATGCTGCTTCTAAACAGCATGAAGGAATTAATATGGAACTTTCAGAATTATCTGGTATCGCTTTTAAGCCACTGGCAATGAAACGCCTTATGAGTAATCTTATTGAAAATGCGTTTCGTTATGGCAGGCCTCCGGTCATAGTGAGTAGTTCTGGTGATGCAAATACGATTACGATAAATGTCAGAGATCATGGAAATGGCATAGCTGACCTTGATAAACAACGTTTGTTTCAGCCCTTTGCTCGTGGAGATAAGGCCAGAGGCGGTAAAGGATCTGGCCTGGGGCTGGCAATTGTTTCAAGAATTGTGGAAATGCATGGTGGGACGATTATCATGAGAAACCATCCCGAAGGCGGACTGGAAGCTATATTTACTATTCCTCGTTAGCAATTTCTTTTTCTTCCCAGTAATTGATAGCCCAGGCTGCTGTTTTTAGCATTATCTGTTTTGATTGAAGATTAATTTTGTCGAGAATAAGTTCTCTGAGACTGAGCAGATCAGAATTAATTTCCATATTATTATTTACACTGACACTAATCAGTTCATTTTCTCGTAAGACGCTAATGGTATTTTTAAACAGGTTTTTATCAAAAGCTTCGGGAGCATTAAGGCTGTGTAGTACGGCAAACCGTTGAGCTAACTGCTGGCTTCGACTTTCAAGTACCTGGCGGTTTATGTCGCCGCGCCCAACATGAGTTGATAACAAAGTTAATATTATGCCATATCGAAGTAATGTTGGTTTTGCAATTTGAGCGTGTAAAAATAGCAGATTAAAGCTGTCTTCACTTTCATGTGGCCTGCTAAGCAGCTCATCGTTCCGAAAGAGCATTTTTTTATCTATCAGAATTTTGATTGTTTCATCGAGTTGACGTATAAATTCATCTTCATTCCAATGAATAAAGAGTTCTTTTTTAAGAAATGGAAATAATTGTAGTAAATTATTCTTAAGTACTTTAATCGTCATTTCTGATTGATTTAAGAAACAGCTGGCAATTAATGCGGAAGTGATGAACAGGTGTAAAACGTTATTACGATAATAAGTCATCAGAATTGCAGTTTGCTCATCGGTTGTTATGATGGGACCCATTGGATTTTCAACACTGAAAATAGTGCCCAGTTGTTCTGACTGTGCGATCAGAGTTTCTGGAGAGTCGTTAGTAAAAGTAGTCTGTGTGCTATAAGGCATTTTTTGACATAGATGTAATAAAAATGAGAGTTGTGATATGAGTTCTTTTTTACCAATGGCTGTTCGTTCAGTCGAAAGTAAAATGAGCGCGATGAGACTAACCGAGTTGATTGTTACCGACGTGTTAATGCGCTCCATTATGTTTTGTGCTAACTCTGATACTAAAGGTGATAACCAGCTGGGTTTTGCATTAACTTCTCCTTTAAAACTATGCCAGTCAGGTTGTTTTTCGTTCAGGTACTGGTCGAGATAAATTGGGCTGGAAAAATTGAGATAGACTTTACCAAAAGCCTGTTTTAGCGTTTTTCTGATCCCTAAAAGTTGACCAAAAGATTCTTTTTTCTTTTCTGCCCCTCTGAGTTCTTTGATGTAGCTTTTTCCTTCAAACATTCTTTCATAACCAATATAAACAGGTACAAAGGCGACAGGCTTTCGCACCCCTCGCAAACAGGCTTGTATTGTCATAGCCAGCAATCCCGTTTTTGGTGGTAATAATCGTCCGGTTCTACTTCGACCACCTTCTGGAAAAAACTCTAGCGGAATACCTCTGTCCATCAGTTGGAATATGTATTCATTAAAAACGGAAGTGTAGAGCTTATTACCGCCAAAACTTCGACGAAGAAAGAAAGCGCCTCCACCACGTAATATGGGGCCTGCCGGCCAGAAGTTAAGGTTAATGCCTGCTGCAATATGAGGCGGGACTAGTCCCTCGTGATAAAGCGTATAAGAAAGTAAGAGGTAATCGATATGACTACGATGACAAGGCAGATAAATAATTTCGTGAGTGGTGGCCAGCTCTCTTACCATTTCTGAATTGGTTACCTCTACTCCGTCATAAATTTTATTCCAGAAGTGAGTGAGTGCCGACTCCATGATTCGAACTGTTTTATAGGAATAGGATGAAGCGATTTCTTTGACATATTTTTCAGCCTGCTTCTGTGCTTTATCAGCGCTGATATTTTTTGTTCGAGCTTCTCTGGCAATGGCATTTTTAACATTATCACTGGCTAAAATATTGGTAACAACTTGCTTTTTGTTACTTACCAGAGGACCCATTGCAGCTTGTCGATAGCGGTGAAAGTGAACTCGCAAGGTTCTTGTGAGCCGGGTTAATTTGTTCGTTTCAGGTATATCCATCGTTGAGAAAGCGCTAAGTTTGACTGGGCGAGATAGTCTGGCAAAAGAGTTTCTACCTTGAAACAAAAAGAGAAATAACTTTCTGACTGGGGTTGCACTTTCTGTATCTGTGAAAAATATTTTAAATAAAGATTGTTCTTTACCGGGGTTTCTTCCCCAGTATATTGAAAAAGGAATAAGTTGATGCCTGGTATCCAGCTCTTCTTTTTGTTGCGAGAGTAGCTTTTCAAGTAATAACTGATATTTTTTTACCGGCTTACCACCGAAACCCAGAATTTGTTTGTTCTGCAGAAAGAAAACTGAGCCTGGCTTTATTGTTTCTGACTGTGAACTGATAATTTCTGGAGAAGGTAATTTCAGTTTTCTGGTAATTTCTCTCAGAATTAACAGGCTGCTGGTTGAGCGTCTCTGAAGTACATAATAAATCGGTGATTCAGTATCAATTTCCAGTTCTTTGATTGGGTTTTCAGGTAATAGTTTACTGTTAACTAGCAACTTTAGTGGAATGGAGACGAGTTTCTGATACAACTGATTAATTAGCATTTTTTTGACTCCATGCGTACCTGCTGGACTTATAGCCATTGTAGCGCGTTTTTATTAAATAACCCGTTTTTATTAAATAAGCATTATCACCGAATTCCGGTTTGTTTATAGCTTTGCTGTTTCCTGTATATTCAAGAACCCTGAGTATAATTATAATGTATCAAGATGAACCGGGGAGCAACCTTTAATTTGTAATATAAAGTCATTTGCATTAACGCTGATTGAATTTAGTGATAACTCAGTGCCGGATATGAAAAGCAGGTCCTGTTTATACCAGAATTTCTACCGGTTGCGGGTGACTTAAAAAGTCTCGCGGGCTGGCCGTATAGCCGTAGGCACCAGATTGATAGATTGCAATGAGATCGCCTTTCTCTATTTCTGGTAGTTTATATTTATTGGCCAGTATATCTAATGGCGTGCATAGAGGACCCACAATCTGAACTTCTTTAACTGCTGGTTCCTGCATTTTATTTGCTATAGCAACAGGGTAGTTTTTTCTTATGACCTGGCCAAAATTACCAGAGGCTGCAAGGTGATGATGTAATCCGCCATTAACGATAACAAACTCTGTTCCTCGACTTTGTTTTATGTCAATGACTTTGCACAGATAAATGCCTGCCTCACCAATGAGGTAACGGCCCAGTTCCATAGCAACTTCTAACTGACCATGGCTTTCCTGGAACTGCGCTATTAGTGGGTCGAGAGAATCGCCGATGCTATCGAGCTGAATCGTTTTTTCTCCTGGAAAGTAAGGAATACCAAGTCCTCCGCCAATGTTGAGTAATTCAATTGCGGAGTGCGCGCTTTGTTGAAGTTTGTCGGCTAATTCGAAAATGCGCTTGTGCGCAGAAATGATTGAGTCAGGGTTTAAATTCTGAGAGCCAGTAAAAATATGTAAACCGCGATAATGTAAACCATAATCGGATACTAATTTGAGTGCTTTAGCTACTAGTTCTGCATCAATGCCAAACTGTTGTGCTCCTCCTCCCATTTTCATACCTGATGACTTGAGTTCAAAATCGGGGTTAACCCTAATAGCCACCCGCGCCCTGATACCTAGTTCATCACTAATCTGACGCAATATTTTTAGTTCGTTAAATGATTCAACATTGATTGTTGTCTGTGAGGCTACCGCCATTTTTAATTCATTTTCCTGTTTTCCTGGCCCCGCAAAGCTGATTTTCTGACGACTCATTCCAGAATTTAATGCGTTTCTCAGTTCCATTCCACTGGCTACATCGAGTCCATCGACTCGTTCCCCAATGAAGTTGAGTACCGCTGGCATCGGGTTTGCCTTAACAGCGTAATGCAGTTTTAAAGCAGCAGGCATCTTGTCACGAAAAAGCTTAATTTTTTGATCAATAACACTACGGTCATATGCATAAAAAGGTGTCTGGCCAGCCTGGTGTCTTAGCAGGCTTATTGGCTGACCATTTAACAATAACTGGTTTCCATTTGATTGAAACTGATTCATTGGTACATGAGCAGGGACTTTTTTAGAGAGGGTATTCATTTTGGAGTCCTGAAATTAGTTAAATAAATCAGCGTATTGTTGCAAGAGCTGTTTACGATCAACCTTACCATTAGGGTTACGCGGTATAGTGTTGACCAGTATTATTTTTTTCGGTTGCATAAAGTTGGGTAATTGCTTTTGACAGAACTTTAGCAGGTTTTGTTCATTATACGACGAATCTGTAGATGCTCTGATAACCAGTACAACAGCCTGGCCAAGCACCGGGTGCTGTATTCCTATGGCGACAACCTCATGGATACCGTCGTAATTATAAAGAGAGTCTTCCAGTTCTGAAGGACTGATGCGATAACCTGATGATTTGATCATGTCATCTTTACGCCCGACAAAATAGAGAAAACCTTCTTCATCCCTGGTTACCGAATCACCTGACCAGACGGCTATTTCTTCAGTCAGCCCCCGGGCAATTGGATGTGGTAAAGGTTTGAAACGTTCAGCCGTTTTTTCTGGTGCATTCCAGTATCCTGACGCAACATGGGGACCACGGTGAACCAGTTCGCCCTCTTCTCCCGGAGCACATTCTTTGCCTTCCTGATTGATTACCAGTATTTCTGCGTCTGGGATTGCTTTGCCTATTGAGTCGGGCCGTCTGTTAATTTCTTCAGGGGGGAGGTAAGTACTTCTGAATGCTTCGGTCAGGCCATACATCAGGTAGGGGCTGGAGTTGGGAAGCTGCAATTTTAGCCTGGTCAGTGTTGCTCCAGGCATGGCTCCACCACTATTTGTAAAATAACGCAGACTTTTTCTGGCTTCTATGGGCCACTCCATCTCTGCAAGCTGGATCCACAAAGGGGGAACGGCTGCAAGACCAGTAATTTTATATTGAACGACTGCTTTAATGACGTCAACAGGGAAAAGATATTCCATGAGCACAACACTGGCTCCGCTGATAAATGCCGTTGTGATTTGAGACAGGCCATAGTCGAAGCTGAAGGGTAAAACGGCTAGCAGTTTGTCGTCGTTGTTGTTGTTAAGATATTCCGCAACACTTCGAGCACCAGCAACCAGGTTATTATGGGTGATGACAACGCCTTTAGGGTTACCGGTACTACCAGAAGTGTAGAGTATAGCGGCAATATCCTGGCTTATTCTTGCTGGAAAGTTCTTAATCTGCTGAGGAGCACTACTGACTGCAGGCTTATCAGAGATAGACTGTCGTAAATTGTTCCAGCACAGGCAGTTATCGGGTGTTTGTTCTGGCGTGCAATCAGTTAGTATAATTTTCAATGCGTTGTTCGGTGTAATACTTGTTTTTATCTGACGATAACGACTTAACGACGTAATTAACAAAGAGACATTGCAATCATTGAGCAGGTAGTTTACCTGAGAGCCTTTTAAAAGAGGATTGACCGGAACAAATATGCCGCCTGCAAGAGAAGTTGCATAAAAACTGATAATGGTTTCGAATTGTTTAGGTAGATAGATAGCAACTCGGGCATTAATATTAAGGCCCAGCTTTTGAAACAGGTTTGCAGCCGTTTTAACCTGTCTTTCCAGCTCCTGATAACTGAGTTGTTTGTTTTTTAACTGCAAAGCTATTGAGTCAGGTGAGTGTTTTTTGCTTCTCGTTAGTGTGTGGTAAAAAAGCTGAGGCATAATATCTGATCTTTAATAACCTGTTATTGTCAGAGCAATAATTTAATGTGGCATATTGAGCAATATCTTTTATTGGTTTTCTATTTTACCGTAGTCTGGTGGCTTCGTCAGGCTTATTAATTGTAAAATGTTGAGCGGCTCTCCTTCAGTGTATGAAACTGTTTATTCTATTGTTATACCCAAACTCCCTGAACCCCGCATTTCCAGAGAGTTTGGGTATATATCTCCTTGTATTTTAAAGTATTAATACTCTATTTCAAGTACAGCGGATTTAGCTGACAGGATAATTATCCAGGCATTTGTGTATAAGCTGGACTATTGTTTAGAAAGCGATTACTGGTTCTACTGGACGAACAATAACTACTTAAAAAAAATTAACATGATGAAAAGTATGCGTTACCGGAAAATCGGGCGGTTTCAGGGATTTATTATTTGAATATCTCGATAAACACAGACAGGTTAATTTCTTTTATCTGGGTTGTTCTTCAGTTGTTTGTGTGCTTTCCTGCTGTTTGTGCACAGCAAAAGGAACATGATGAAGGGCCATTGAATGTTAGTGAAATTAGCCATTTTATTGTGCTATATAATCGTTCAGAACCGGCAAAAGTCGTTGAACTGATTTCTTCAATTCCACCAGATTCGTATCACCTTTTCAGTGAGGATATTCTGGATAAAGCCAGTTATTCTTCTGCTTTGTTAGCCAGAGTTGATTTGACAGTTGCATTAACTGATGTTCTGTTGGGAAAAGCGATTCGTGCGAGTAATAATTATTTAAAAGGACTCGCATATTTTAATCGTGGTTTTGTCTTTGCTCAAACAGGACGATATGACCTTGCCATTGATTCTCTATTGATGTCATTGGCTAACGTAGAGACAAGTGCGAGTCGGCATTTACTGGCAAGAGTTAAGGGCGGGTTGGCACTAATGTATGTTGAAATTAGTGAATATGAACTAGCACGGCCCTATTTTAATGAAGCGCTGCTTAGCCATGAATCAGAAAATGACAAGTTGAATATTGCTATTATTTTAATGAATCGAAGCTTTATGAAAATTCATCTGAGAGAATTTAATAGTGCCAGAGTCGATTTGACCAGGGCTTTATTGTTGGCAAAAGAGGTTCAGTTTAATCCTGCGCTACCCCTGATTTATAGTAACCTCGCTGTGATCGCAGGAACTCAAGGTGGTGGCGAAATTGCGTTTAAGTATTTTCATCAGGCATTAGAAGTTGCCAGCAAATATCAACTGGAGTTTGAGGGAGGGGAAATTTTAAAGCAAAAGGCTAATGTGGAGTTTAAACTGGGAAGAATAGCAAATGCGAGAAATAGTCTTGATCGATCAATCGAACTGGCCAGAAAGTATAAGTTATTACAAAAAGAAAGGAATAGCCTGTTTTTACTAGCACAAATAGAAGCGTCTCAGAATAATTATAGAAAAGCTTATCAACTTAAAGAGGAAGCGAGCAGGTTGTCGCAACAAATGGGGGAGTCTCGCATAGCGACTAATCTTTCTCGTCTGGAGCGGTATACAGCCAGTTTAAAAGAGCAAAATAAAAGGTTGACGCTTGAACAGGAAAAAAAAATTGCAAACCTCGCAGCCGAAAGAGAATATCTATTAAGGAATTTTTTTATTGCTGTTTCGGGCATTGCCATATTACTGGCCGTTTATTTTATTCGTCAGTTTATCTATACCCGCGAAAAAGCCAGGTTATTTGAAAAGCAAAGCAAGATTGATTCTCTGACCGGGGTGTGGAATCGTCGGGCGGGAGAGTCTCAGCTAACAAGGCTTTGTGCCAGGGAATTGGAGTCATTAAAAGTTTTTAGTATTGCTATGTTAGATATCGATCATTTTAAACGAGTTAATGATGCTTATGGACATGATATCGGCGATAAGGTGATCATTGCTGTTGCGACAATCATACAGGATAGTTTGCGACCTGCAGATATGTTATGCCGCTGGGGTGGAGAAGAGTTTATTATCATCCTGGATAACTTTAATGCAGATAAAGCATTTGATGTTTGTGAGCGAATTCGTCAGAAGATAGAAAATACTGTGATAGAGCCCATTGGTAAAGTGACTGTCAGTATTGGTGTGTCGATGTTTGAAGATGACGGCATCTATGAATTAATAAAACGGGGCGATCAGGCGCTTTATCGAGCAAAAGACGATGGACGAAACCGGGTTCTGATAAGAAAAAAAATTAACGGTATAGTCTGAGCCGGTTTTATTGGCTCAGACAAGGGAAGAGTCGCTATTTGGGTAATGCAATTTTTGCTTCTTTATTCCGTTTAAACAGAGTCACAATATGACCAACTCTCTGAACAAACAGAGAGTGTGTTTTTTTTGTAATTTTTTCGATCATTTCCTGACGCTCTTCACGTTCGTCGGCTCGAATTTTTACTTTAATAAGTTCGTGTACGTCTATTGTGTTAATTATTTCGTCAATAACGGATTGCGATAACCCTTTATCTCCGATGATTACGACAGGTTTTAAGCTATGTGCCAAGCTTTTCAAGTGTTTAACTTGCTTGTTGTTGAGTTTATTCATTGTATTGTTAAGCGGAGTAAATTTGTTGCTATTCTAACAGTTTTTGTCAATTTTGAGAGAATTTTATAGTTTTAGAGACAAAAATATTGGGATAAGTTTACAATGAAGCTTAAATCAGGTGTTCTCCCTGCGAAAAGCTCAAGGCAGCAAACGGTGTTGTGACGGACTAAGTTTGAGTTAAAGTAGTAATTTATAATCGGGAAGAATAGACTGTAAACGAATAAGACTTAATTAATATAACGCGGCAATGAAAAGTGAAAAATGGCAAAAAGTAAAAGTAGTAAAGGTTGGCTGAAAGAGCATTTTGATGATCCTTATGTCAAAAGAGCTCAAGATGAAGGCGTTCGCTCCAGAGCGGTCTATAAGCTGGAAGAGCTTGATAATAAAGATAATTTATTGAGATCTGGCATCAATATGGTTGATTTGGGCGCTGCTCCTGGAGGTTGGTCTGAGTACGCAGTAAAAAAAGTTGGAGCAACAGGAAATATTATTGCGACTGATATTCTTGCAATGGATTATCTGGATGGTGTTGAATTTATTCAGGGAGACTTTAGAGAGGACTCTGTATTAGAGGCTATTCTTAGTGCAATGGATAATATAAAAGCAGACCTTGTTATTTCGGATATGGCCCCCAATATAAGTGGCGTAGATGCGATTGATCAGCCGGCATCTATGTATCTGGTGGAACTGGCACTGGATTTAGCCCGACAGATTCTCAAACCAGGCGGTAATTTTCTGGTTAAAGTTTTTCAGGGAGAAGGATTTGATCAATACAAACAGGATGTTAAAGGCTGTTTTAAAGTGATAAAAGTGAGAAAACCTAAGGCATCCCGCCCCAGATCAAGAGAAATTTATCTGTTGGGACAGGGATTTTGTGGATAAATGCTAAACTTTTAGCGAAATATCACGATACAATTGATTAAGTCATATCGGTACAAATTATTTGTTAATACGTCGATAATGATAGAAATTGAATAAATATTAGCTGTTCTACAAGCGAGAACAGTACAGATTAGAGATTAAGTTAGAGGATGCTCCTTTGAATGACATGACTAAGAATATCTTGCTTTGGTTAGTAATTGGGCTGGTATTGGTTTCTGTATTTAAGAATTTTGAAAATGCGCAGTCGCAGTCTGGAGAGATTGAGTTTTCTCAGCTTCTGGATGAAATTGATCGCGGTAAGGTCCAGGAAATTAAGGTGTCCGGACTTTCTATTAAGGCAACTATTGGTGGTAATGTCGTTACTTCTGAAATTCCTTATGGTGCTCAGGAGTTGTTAGCTCAGAAAGCGACAGAAAAGAAGATTTCTTATACCGGTGAAAAACCTGAAGGTGAAAGTACTTTGTTTACCATTTTTATCTCCTGGTTCCCAATGCTACTGTTAATTGGCGTATGGATTTTCTTTATGCGTCAGATGCAAGGAGGCGGTAAAGGTGGTGCGATGAGTTTTGGTAAGAGCAAAGCCAAATTACTCAGTGAAGATCAAATTAAAACCACATTTGCCGATGTCGCTGGATGTGAAGAAGCAAAAGAAGAAGTTTCTGAGCTTGTCGATTTTCTACGTGAGCCTGGTAAATTTCAAAAGCTGGGCGGTAAGATGCCGCGTGGTGTATTGATGGTTGGCCCTCCTGGAACGGGTAAGACATTGTTAGCAAAGGCTATTTCTGGTGAAGCCAAAGTGCCGTTTTTTACGATATCAGGTTCTGATTTTGTTGAAATGTTTGTAGGCGTTGGTGCTTCACGGGTTCGTGATATGTTTGCAGAAGCTAAAAAACAGGCGCCCTGTATTATCTTTATTGATGAAATTGATGCGGTTGGGCGTCATCGTGGTGCTGGCCTGGGTGGCGGACATGATGAACGAGAACAAACCCTTAATCAGCTACTGGTTGAAATGGACGGATTTGAAGGGGAAGAAGGGGTTATTGTCATTGCTGCAACCAATCGACCAGATGTGCTAGACCCTGCGTTATTGAGGCCGGGACGGTTTGATAGACAGGTGACTGTCGGGTTACCTGATATCAAAGGAAGAGAACAAATTATTAAGGTTCATATGCGTAAAGTACCGTTAGGAGATGACGTTAATCCAGATGCGATTGCTCGCGGTACTCCCGGTTTTTCAGGTGCGGATCTGGCAAATCTGGTTAATGAAGCTGCTTTATTTGCGGCTAAAGCAAATAGTAAAACGGTTACTCAGGAGTTCTTTGAGAAAGCTAAAGATAAAATATTGATGGGAACTGAGCGACGCTCTATGGTTATGGATGAAGAAGAGAAGTTAAATACTGCCTGGCATGAAGCTGGTCACGCGATTGTTGGTCGCCTGGTTCCCAGCCATGATCCCGTTTATAAGGTGTCAATCATTCCTCGTGGGCGAGCGCTAGGTGTGACTATGTATTTACCCGAAAAAGACCGATTCAGTCATAGCAAGGAATACCTGGAGAGTAACCTGTCTTCTCTTTACGGTGGTCGAATTGCTGAAGAATTGTTGAATGGACCAGATAAGGTTACTACCGGGGCTTCCAATGATATACAACGTGCAACTGATATTGCTCGTAATATGGTAACTCAATGGGGGTTTTCAGATGTTTTAGGTCCGTTGACTTATGCTGAAGATGAAGGCGAGGTTTTCCTTGGCCGTTCAGTAACTAAAACGAAACATGTTTCTAATAACACCGCAAAAGTCATCGATGATGAAATCAAAGGGTTTATTGATAGAAATTATCAGAGAGCGAAGGCTTTGTTAATTGAAAATCGTGACAAGTTAGAAGTTATGGCTGAAGCACTTATGAAATATGAGACTATCGATGCTAGTCAGATTGAGGATATTATGAATGACAGGAAACCGCAACCACCGAAAGGTTGGGATGATAATGGAGATTCTTCAGCTGGAAATTCAAAATCAGATAAAGTTGAAACAATTAAAAGCAGATCGGATTCTATTGGTGGACCCGCTGCACAGCAATAAATTGCTTTAATGAAGAAAACAGGGCATTGGAGATACCATGCCCTGTTTTATTTTGGAAATTAAGTTAATGAAGTTAGATGAAGTGAGAAGAGAGTACGTAAAAAAAGGGTTACGCAGGAGTGAGCTTGACGAAAACCCTTTTCTTCAGTTAGAACGATGGTTAAAAGAGGCCAGTCATCTGGAGTTGGTGGATAGTACAGCAATGACTCTGGCGACAGTTGATAATCAGGGGCAACCTGCTCAGCGAGTTGTTTTACTTAAGCAGCTTGATCAGGATGGGCTGGTTTTTTATACGAATCTCAATAGCAATAAAGCGCAGGATATTACGCATAATAATAAAGTGAGTGCGCATTTTGCCTGGCTTCCTCTGGAAAGACAGGTCAAAATTAAAGGTATCGCCAGTAAAATATCAAGAACAGAAACTCTCAAGTACTTTTTAACTCGTCCGCAAAGCAGTCAGATAGCTGCATGGGCTTCAAATCAGAGTCACCCAATTAGTTCAAGACAAATATTAATGAATGCTTTTGAGCAAATGAAGCAAAAGTATTCCAGTGGGGAAGTACCACTGCCAGATTTTTGGGGGGGGTATCGGATTAAGCCAACTGAGTTTGAGTTCTGGCAAGGCGGTAGCGCTAGATTACATGACCGATTTGAGTACATGCCTTCTGAGCTGGGGTGGGATATTAAGCGTCTGGCACCCTGAGTAGCCTGGTTTGAACTATCTTATCTTAATTTCTGGTTGAGCTATTCGTCATCAGGTTCAACCCAGACTATTCCGAAAAATTTCATTAAAACTGATATCATTTGTGTCGTCGGCTGGACTATTCTTCGATGACCCCTTAAAATCCGCTTCACAGATATGATCGAAAGGTAATATGATGAATCCAATTCTTGATTTGTTTGCCAGTTCTCCTATGAAACCTATGCAAACTCACATGCTGAAAGTTCAGGAATGTGTTGGTGAACTACCCGTTTTTTTTGATGCTGTTTTTAAAAAAGACTGGGAGCAGGTTGATATGCTGCAAAAAGCGATTCGTGCACTAGAAAATGAGGCTGATGAGCTTAAAAAGACGTTGCGTCTGCATCTACCCAAAGGATTGTTTATGCCTGTAGAGCGAACCGATCTATTAGCATTATTGGCATCTCAGGACAAAATTGCGAATAAGGCAAAAGATATAGCTGGATTAATTACCGGCCGTCAGATGGATTTTCCATTGACAATTCAGGATGATTTAAAAAAATATTTACAACGCAGTATCGATGCTGCAAATCAGGCAGGAAAAGCTATTCAACAGCTTGATGAACTTCTGGAAACAGGCTTTAAAGGCAGAGAAGTTAAAATTGCAGAAGAAATGATCGTTAAGCTGGATGAGCTGGAAAATGAAGCCGATGTACTTCAAATTAAAATACGTCGTAAGCTATTTGCTCTCGAAGATAACCTTCCTGCGGTTAACGTTATTTTTATGTACAAAGTGATTGACTGGATTGGTGATCTCGCTGATTTGTCACAACAGGTTGGTTCACGCCTGGAGCAGTTGCTTGCGCGTTAAATTTCCAGACAGATAATAGAGAGAATAAAAAAGTGGAAAGCTTATTTACTGATTACAACATGCTGTTGATTTCAATCGCTGCTCTTTTTGGACTTTTAATGGCGTTTGGCATCGGTGCTAATGATGTGGCAAATGCTATGGGCACTTCGGTTGGGTCAAAAGCATTAACGATAAAACAGGCAATTATTGTTGCCATGATATTTGAATTTGCAGGTGCATTTCTCGCAGGCGGAGAAGTCACGTCAACTATTCGTAAGGGAATCATTGACGCAGGGTCATTATCCGAGACTCCAGAGTTACTGGTGTTTGGCATGATGGCTTCTTTACTGGCTGCAGGTATCTGGTTAATTGTGGCCACTTACTTTGGCTGGCCAGTTTCTACGACTCATTCGATTGTTGGTGCGATCGTGGGGTTTGCAGCTGTTGGTATTGGTATGGAAGTTGTTCACTGGGGAGGGGTTGGTTTTATTGTCGCTAGTTGGGTGATTTCTCCTGTTTTAGCCGGTACGCTATCATTTATTCTTTTTACCAGTGTTCAGAAACTGATACTGGATACTGAAGAGCCACTTGTTAATGCAAAGCGATATGTGCCCGTTTATATGTTTCTGGCCGGTTTTATGATTGCTCTGGTGACTCTGTTTAAAGGTTTAAAACACGTTGGCCTTGAACTGGATAATACCAGTAATTTAATCATTGCGATTGCTTTTGGTGGTCTGGTCACATTGATAGGCAAGTTTTTTATTGGTCGTCAACAAGTCTTAGAAAATGCAGATAAAGATTTTCACTATGCCAGCGTAGAAAGAGTGTTTGCCGTATTGATGGTGATTACAGCTTGCGGTATGGCATTTGCCCATGGTTCAAACGATGTTGCTAACGCAATTGGCCCATTGGCGGCGGTTGTCAATATTGTGGAAAGTGGTGGTGAAGTGTTAGCTGAGTCCAGATTACCCAGCTGGATATTATTGTTAGGTGGTATTGGTATTGTGTTTGGATTGACTTTCTTTGGTCACCGGGTCATGGCGACTGTAGGTAGTAAAATTACTGAATTAACACCGAGCAGAGGCTTTGCGGCTAACCTGGCTGCAGCAAGTACGGTTGTGGTTGCATCTGGAACGGGGTTGCCTATTTCTACTTCACATACTTTAGTTGGGGCAGTGTTAGGCGTTGGAATGGCGAGAGGGATTGCAGCACTCAATATTGGTGTGTTAAAAAATATTGCAGTTTCCTGGGTTGTTACTTTGCCTGCTGGTGCAGTTTTATCAATGATTTTCTTCTTTATGTTGAAAGCAATATTTAGCTAAACCTGATTTCAAGTCAATAAAAAGGCGCTCATGTTGAGCGCCTTTTTTATTGGGTACTTATTGACTATTTGGGACTGCTCAATATTACCTGTTTAAGTTACAGAATAAACCTTGTCAAATCTTCGTTTTCTGCAAGTTCACCCAACTGCTGGCGAACATAATCAGCATCGATAGTTAGTTTTTCGTCTGAATCAGAAGCGGTATAGGAAATTTCTTCAAGTAGTTTTTCCATGACCGTATGAAGCCTTCTTGCTCCGATATTTTCGGTGGTTTCATTGACTTGCCACGCGACTTCAGCCAGGGTTTGAATCGCATCATCGGTAAAATTGATTTCTCTGTTTTCTGTTTGCATTAGCGCTGTATATTGTTTAGTCAGTGCCGCATCAGGCTCAGTCAATATACGCTTAAAATCTTCTGCTGTCAGAGAGCTAAGTTCTACACGAATAGGCAATCTTCCCTGAAGTTCAGGGATCAGGTCAGAGGGTTTGGAAAGGTGAAATGCACCAGAAGCAATAAATAGTATGTGATCGGTTTTAATCATGCCATATTTTGTTGAAACTGTGCAGCCTTCAACCAGAGGTAGTAAATCTCTTTGTACCCCTTCGCGAGAAACTTCGCCGCTATTACGATCGCCTTTGGCGACCTTGTCGATTTCATCTAAAAATACAATACCATTATTTTCTACTGCCTTTGCCGCTTTACTTTTAATTTCGTCCTGGTTGATTAGTTTTAATGCTTCTTCTTCAAGTATCTGTTTTTGGGCATTTTTAATTTTTAATTTCTGTTTTTTTGTTTTGCTAGGGGCCGAATGTTGAAACATATCTTGTAACTGATTTGTCATTTCCTCCATGCCTGGAGGAGCCATAATTTCGATCCCTACGGAAGGTCCTGATAGTTCAACTTCGATTTCCTGAGCATCGAGCTTGCCTTCACGTAGCTTTTTCCGGAACATTTGTCTGGCCGCCGAGTTATCTTCTTTAGGTTCATTTTCAAAACCTCGGGCTGGCGGAAGTAAAGCATCCAGAATTCTTTCTTCGGCAGCATCTTCAGCAGCGGTTTGAACTTTATTATATTCCTGCTCTCTTATCATTTTGAATGAGGCATCTGCCAGATCCCTGATAATTGACTCTACATCGCGACCTACGTAACCAACTTCGGTAAATTTTGTCGCTTCAATTTTAATAAAAGGTGCGTTAGCTAACCGGGCTAATCGCCTGGCAATTTCTGTTTTTCCAACGCCGGTTGGTCCTATCATTAAGATATTTTTAGGAGTAATTTCATTTCTCAGACTATCTTCAACTTGCATTCTGCGCCAGCGGTTTCTTAAGGCGATAGCAACTGATTTTTTGGCTGAGTTTTGACCAATAATATGTTTGTCTAATTCGTGAACAATTTCACGTGGAGTCATCTGAGACATTAGCTACAATCCAATTCTTCAATAGTGTGATTATGGTTGGTGTATACGCAAATATCACCTGCTATTTTTAAGCCCGATTCAACAATTTCTCGTGCATCTAATTCTGTTTTGTCCAGTAATGCTCTGGCTGCGGACTGAGCAAACGGGCCGCCAGATCCAATAGCCATAAGACTGTCTTCTGGTTCGATAACGTCTCCGTTACCTGTGATAATAAGAGAATGCTCTTTGTCTGCAACGGCTAGTAGTGCTTCCAGCTTACGTAGCATGCGGTCAGTTCGCCAGTCTTTGGCCAATTCTACTGCCGCTCTCATTAGCTTACCCTGATATTTCTCCAGTTTGGCTTCAAAACGTTCAAATAGTGTGAAAGCATCAGCGGTCCCACCTGCGAAGCCGGCGATAACTTTTCCGTTGTATAGCCTTCTAACTTTGCGTGCATTACCTTTCATGATGGTATTGCCGAGAGAGACCTGTCCGTCACCACCAATGACAACCTTTCCACCACGTCGTACAGAAAGAATCGTTGTACCTCGATATTGTTCCAATGAAATACTCCACAATAAGCGGTTAATAAATGAAAAGATCATTCTGACGATAGTCAGAATGATAGTTCAGTCGTCGTAACTTTATCGATATGTGGGTACGAATTATTAAATTTCAAGGGACAGACTAATTCTATCAAGGTTAGGTTAGCAGGGCTTTGCTTAATTATTGTGTCCTTGAGGACTGCATTAAATATGAGTTCAGTAGTTAGTCATATTTATTGGAAAATAATAGTATTATTTTCCTGGCTTCATATGCGGAATGATATTGCAATCATGGATGTTGTTTCTTTGTAATCTGTGACGTATTTTTTCTGCTGATCTCTTGCTGTTAAACGGGCCCAGCTGAATTCGGTACCAGGTAGAACCTTTACTATTAACAGCTTTCAAGTCAGACTTGCTACCAGCCAGTGCAATACGTGCTTTAAGTTCTTCTGCTCGGCTTTTCTCTCTGAAAGCGCCACAGGGCATGGTATAAAAGCGTTTTTTGTAGTGTTCTGGAAGTTTTAAGTCTTCTTTTGGGATCTCGACGGTTTTATTCGTGAGATCTTCGTGTACTTTATAAAAAGGAACTTCATTTTCACGGTTCTTTTTTGTTATTTTGTTATTGTCTGAATGGCTTTTTTTATTAACCGGTGACTTTTTTTGAGTTGTTATATTGGCTTTATCAGGTTTATACCATTTTAAATAGACCAGACCGCAAGTTAACGAGGTGACCAGAGCAAAAGCAAATAGCCATAAACCCGGAGATACATCCTGCTTTTTCTTTTGTCTACTGGCGCCGCGTCTGGTTTTTTTTGCAGGCTGCTTTTTTTTCTTTGCGTAATCTCTTGCCATATTAATAAAATAATCGTCTTTTACATTTTTTCCGGCGCGCTAACACCGAGTAAATCCAGTCCATTAACCAGTAGCTGTCTGGTGGCGCAAATCAGACAGATACGAGCATTTCTTAATGCTGAATCGTCAACAATAAATTTTTCCGCGTTATAGTAACTATGGAAGTCATTGGCCAGTTCTCTCAGGTAATGGGCAATCATATGTGTTTCTAGTGCAGAAGCCGCGGTTTTAACCAGTTCCGGATACTTTGTTATTCTGTCGATCAGTGATTTTTCATAATCATTAACAAGAAGAGACAGATTATTAAGTCCTTCTTCCTGTGAAAATATGATGTTTTGTTCTTCTAACTGTCTCAATACAGAGCAAATTCTGGCATGTGCGTACTGGATATAAAATACGGGGTTTTCATTCGTTTGTGAGGCTGCCAGCTTAAGATCAAATGTCATTTGAGATTCCGCTCTGCGCGCTGCCAGGAAATATCGAGTGGCGTCACGTCCAACCTCATCGATGATGTCTCTCAAGGTCACGTAGCTACCAGCACGCTTTGATATTTTTACTTCTACATCACCACGCATAACCGTAACCATCTGATGTAGAACAACTTCTGGCCAGTCTTTTGGGATCCCAAGGTCGAGTGCTTGTAATCCCGCTCTGACTCGATTTACTGTACTATGGTGGTCGGCTCCAAATTCATTAACGACTCGTTTAAAACCTCTGTTCCATTTATTGGCGTGGTAAGCGACATCGGGTAAAAAATAAGTGTAACCACCATCGGTTTTGCGCATGACTCTATCTTTGTCATCGCCGTAGTCAGTTGTTCTTAGCCATAATGCGCCACCATCTTCATAAGTATGGCCTTTATCGATTAAGGTCTTAACCGTTTTATCGATGTCACCATTTTTATAAAGTGAAGACTCCAGGAAATAAACGTCGAAATCTACGTCAAATGCTTTGAGATCCAGGTCCTGCTCTCGACGTAAATAAGCAACGGCAAATTCCTGAATATTTTCAAGGTCTTCTGGGTCTGCACTGGCTGTGACTTTTTTGTCTGCAGAGTGAACTGTTTTAGCGGACAAGTAGTCTTCAGCGACATCTTTTATATAATGCCCCTGATACCAGTCACTTTGCCAGTTGTCACTATCAGGACCAGTCCCTTGACAACGGGCCTGCACTGAGTGGGCGAGGTTGATGATTTGTTGTCCTGCGTCATTATAATAAAACTCACGAGTTACTTTCCAGCCTGTCGCATTTAATAGCCGAGACAGGCAATCGCCTACCACAGCACCACGACCATGACCTATATGTAAAGGACCTGTGGGATTGGCCGAGACAAATTCTATTTGTACTTTCTTTCCCTGACCGATATTACACTGTCCAAATTTTTCTTTTTGTGTAAAAACAGTATTGATCACCTGACTGGAAGCTGCCTGGCTCAAAAAGAAATTAATAAATCCCGGTCCGGCAATTTCCAGTTTTTCAATTTCAGGTTTTGATTCGAGTAACTCAACGATTAGCTGAGCAATTTCGCGAGGTGGTTTTCTTGTTGGTTTTGCCAGAATTAAAGCGGCATTTGATGCATAGTCACCATGTGACTTATCTTTTGTGTGAGTAACTTTAGCGTTGATTGCTATCGAGCTATCTAACACTTTTTGTTGTTTGAGCTTATTTATCGCTTCATTTAAACAAGCTTCAACCACTGCTTTCATTTGCCAAATACCTTAATTATCAAAGGGTTATAATTAATTCTTCAATTAAATTCTTTTATTTAAAAGTGAACCCGTTATTATGCAAAAAAAGCAGTAGTTTGGCTATTTAATTTATTGATTATTCTTTTAAAGTTGTTCTTCAATATATGACTGCAAATCGTCAAACCCGCCAATGTATTTTTCACCATGGAACACCTGAGGAACTGTATCTACTGGTTTGCCTATGGTTTTGGCCAGGTCTTCCTTACTGATATTTTCTTCCCAGATATCTACGTATTTATATTCATAGTTTTTAATTTCACATAACTGCTTTGCTCTGCTGCAAAACCCACAGCCAGGTCGGCCAAATATCGTAAATTTTTTCATGAAGCACTCCAATAACACTATGGTTTTCTGATTGATTAGGCTCATTCTGGCAGAGCAAATGGTTTTAGTCTAATTCAATCGTTCTATGTTTTTGATAGATTATCTTTAACAAAGATGAGTGAAAAATGTGAATTTTATGCATTTTTACTCCTTTTTTGAACAACGGAGTTTATATTTGCCAGCTAAAGTGCTGACTTACAAGTGAATTTTAGCTATATTGTAACTTACGAGTGTAACAATTATCGTGATCAATCATTATTCTAATGGCGAGCCGGCATTTATTAAAACTATTGATTAACTTTGTCTGGCTAATTTTTATTACCTTTGGCGCTTCGCTGCCTGCGAAAGCGGAATCTCTTTTTCAATTCCATACTTTAGCCAAGAAAGATGGTCTTTCTTCCAGTGTTGTATTTGATATTGCTCAGGATCGTAATGGTTTTATCTGGTTTGCTACTGAAGATGGGCTTCAGAAATATGATGGTTTTAATTTTGTAACTTATCGCTATAATCGCCTTAATAAAAATTCGATTTCAAATAATGTCGTCAGAACCTTGTTGGTTGATAATTCTGGCGCATTGTGGGTTGGAACAAATAATGGTCTTAATTTATATTCAAGAAAGACGAATGATTTTGAGATAATCGCAGATTCTCCAGGCGGGGACCATTCTCCAGAAATTAATCAGATCAGAGCTCTGCATCAGTCCGACGATGGAATTATCTGGATAGGTACTTCTGCTGGGCTGAGCGCAATTGATCCCGATACCAAACAGATAACTCACTATAAACATCATAAAGTGAGAGCAATATTTGAAGATAATCACAAACAGTTATGGATTGGAACGCTGGGAAATGGGTTGTATTTATTTAACAAAGTGACTCACAATTTTGAACCTGTTCCTGTTGTACGGGATGTTAGCGAATTGGAGGGGACTGCCGCTCAGGTAAATCAAAAGCAGGATTTACTAGTTGTTGATATTTTTCAGGATGCGTTAGATCGCATATTAATTGCCAGCTGGGGAAAAGGTGTTTTTCAGGTTAACGAAAACCGGCGAAAGTTGATTGAGCATCCGCTGGATTTACCCAGTCAGTATGTCAGGCAGATTCATCAGGATAGAAAAGGTAAACTCTGGTTTGGTACAAAAAATGGTGTGTTAGTCTTCGAACCTGCGGAGAAAATGTCCAGAAAAATAATGGCGTTGGAAAATAGTGATACTTCATTAAAGAACAATAATATTACTTCTATATTTCAAGGAGATGATGACACTATCTGGCTTGGTACTTTTGGGGGAGGCGTTAGTCGATTTTTTCCATCAAGCAAAAGATTTGAAAACTATGGCTTACACCCTGTTGCTCAACATGGCCTGATTGATCCGGTTGTTTATTCCATTTATGAAAACAACAGAGGAAAAATCTGGCTGGGAACAGAATCTGGCAAATTATCACTTTTTGACCCTGAATCAAAATTATTCAAACATTTTCCTCTCAGTGATTTTGATGAAATAAGCGGATATTCGATTTTTGCAATGCATGAGATGGAGGATAAGGCTTTATTATTGGGAACGAATGGACTATTTAAATACTGGTATGAAGAAAATCGTCTGGAAAAGATTGTTGTCGCAGGGGAGAAATCTTTATCAAGTGACTCTCCTGTATTGTTTATTCAAGAAGATGACAAAAATAGACTCTGGATTGGTATAAAAAATTGTGGACTGGTTGTTTTTGATGTTGATGACAAAGGGAGATTTAACGAGATAACTGATTTGCACATAAAAGTTAACGATCCCGTCGCGTTGGTATTTACTTCTTCAGAAGAATTGATTTTTGCGACTGAAAATAGTGGTATTTTTGAATTATCTCTTAATGACAATGCATCCAGCTATGCGACTACAACACGAGCTGTAACTCATTCACAGGGGCTGGGAGTGCTGGCAGTTAACCTCGACTGGAACAAAAAGCTCTGGATTGGAACCCTGACCAATGGCATAAAACTCTTGAGCAATCATGAAATCAGTCATGGGTTAGATGAACAGAATGGTCTACCTAATAACAATGTTTATTCAATAATTCCTGATGAAGTTTCTAATAAAGTATGGGCTACTACAAATTCTGGAATGGTATCTATTCATCCTGACACGTTGGAACTGACTCATTATACTGCATCAGATGGTTTGCAAAATGATGAATTCAATTCGTCGGGGATTAAGTCTACTCGAGGGTACCTGTACTTTGCGGGCATCAATGGTTTCAACCGGTTTTATCCAAATATAATAGAAAAAAGTTTATATGTCAGACCTCCTGGAATCATTAATTTATCAATTGCTAACAGTAATGTGTTAATTGATTCTCAGGGAATTCTGAAAGAATCAACAGAGACTTTAAAGTCTCTGAGCTTAAATTATGATCAGACACCTTTCTCGTTTGAGTTTACCAGCCCTCAATTTGTAAAGCCAAAGGAACTGGAATTTAGATATCGTTTACAAGGGTTAAATGATGAATGGATTTATGCTGCAAAAAATGTGCGCAGGGCTACCTATACCAATATTGATTCAGGCGACTATATTTTTGAGTTACAGGTTGGAAGTTCATCTGCTCAGTGGAATGAGAGTATTCGACGGTTAGAGCTGTTCATCAGACCTCCATGGTGGGCAACATCAGTCGCAAAGCTTTTTTACTCGTTCTGTTTACTTTCAGTACTTTCACTGGTCTTTTATCTGCTTTATAAAAAAATGTTGAAAGAGAGAGAGATTCAATTGGCTGTTCAGGAAAGTGAAGAACGATTAAAATTAAGTTTATGGGGCAGTGGCTACGAGTTCTGGGACTGGAATATTGAAACACAAGAGGTGTCTCGTTCTAACGAGTTTAAGAAAATAGAAATTTTGCATACCAGTCTTTCAAAAGACCTACATCAGCTGGCAAGTTACATACATCCCAATGATTTGCAAATGGTAAGGGAAAGTTTACTCAACCATATTGCAGGAAAAACTCGACATTTTGAAATGTGCTATCGAATAATGGATGAAAATAATGGTTGGCGCTGGATTCAGGACAGGGGAAAGGTTGTTGCCGTGAATACCCGTGGTAGTGCTTTGCGTATGTCTGGAACGCAACGGGATATTACTGATCGTAAGGAGAAAGATGAACAATTTGAAATGTTGGGGCAAGCTTTCAAAAGCACATCTGATGGTGTCTGGATTAGAGATCATGAATGGCGGTTAATCGAATGTAATCCCGCATATGAGAGAATTACTGGTTTTTCATTGCTTGAAAAGAAAGGTGAAGTCTTGTGGTATCCGAAATTACAGCATCAAAGTGAAAATATGATTCAGCGTATTCGTGACAGCATTGATGAAAAAGGAAGCTGGCAGGGAGAAGTCTGGGCAGAGAGGAAAGATAATGAACCTTTTCCACAGAAACTGACTATCGATACTCTGCATGATGACAAAGGAAGAGTTCGGTATTATGTTGGCGTATTCTCTGATAATACTTTTCATAAGAGAGCTGAAGAAGAATTTAGAAAGCTGGCCAATTACGATGTTTTAACTGGCTTACCTAATAGAGCTTGTTTATATGATCGCCTGAATCAGACGATAGAAAAAACTAAGCGAGATAATGGACGATTTGCATTATTTTTAATTGATGTCGATAATTTTAAACGAATTAATGACTCTCTCGGGCATAATGTTGGTGATATATTAATTCGTCAGGTGGCATCCCGTCTGGTGAGCTACAACAAAGAAGGAGACACTGTCGCAAGGATTGGTGGCGATGAATTTGTGATTGTATTGGAAAATGTTAAATCATCTTCATCTGTCGCTGCGTTTTCTGAACTTTTGTTAAAAGAGTTGAACCAACCTATTTTTGTTAAAGGGCAACAACTAAAACTTAATTTTTCTATTGGTGTCACGCTTGCTCCTGATGATGCTATTGTTGCAGAAAGGTTAATGCGAAATGCTGATACCGCAATGTATGAAGCTAAAAAGCTGGTTGATAATTCTTATCGGTTTTATTCGATAGAATTTAATGAGAGAGCTAAAAAGCGTCTGGTATTAGAAAATGCGCTACGAAAATCTATCGAAGAAGAAACTTTTGAATTGTATTATCAGCCTAAAGTTGATTTAAATACGGGCAGAGTTGATGGTGTCGAAGCCCTTGCCAGGTGGACGCACAAAGAGTTAGGTTTTGTGAGTCCAGAAGAGTTTATTCCGTTGGCCGAAGATACGGGGTTAATTATTCCTTTAGGTCGTCAGTTACTAAGGTTAGCAGCAAAGCAGACTAAGAGTTGGGTTGATCAAGGAATTATGAGGGGAAGAACCAGTGTTAATTTGTCAGCGCATCAATTCTGGAATCAGAATCTGGTTGCTGAAATCACGGAGATCATGCGAGAAGTTGATTTAGATACTAAATATCTGGAATTAGAAATTACAGAAAGTGCCTGTATGCAAGAGCTGGATGAAACAATAAATCAAATGAATACGTTACAGGAATTAGGGATTAGCCTCGCTTTAGATGATTTTGGTACGGGTTATTCTTCGTTGTCACAATTAAAAGCACTACCTTTACATACGTTAAAAGTCGATAAAAGTTTTGTAGATAATATCGAAACTAATAAGCAGGATGAAAAGGTTGTAAAAGCCATTATTGATATTGCTAAATCGATGGAAATGGATGTTGTGATCGAAGGCGTTGAATCTAGAACACAATGTGAATATTTATGGAAGAAAAGAGCTTACATTGTTCAGGGGTATTATTTTAGCAGACCCGTCAGACCGTCAAGTATGCCGGAGCTGTTTAATAAACGTTGGTCAAGAGACGAGTATTTGACAGATATAGCTATTAATGTGACTCCCCTTGGGTAAACCTTTTTATTATTGTTATCTGTAGTAATTAAACTAATTATTTTTCATTGTTACTTTTAGATCTACTTCACATTTTTTATCTAAATTTAGTTTAGAACATTTCAAATTATCTTCTTTTCATTTCTTTCTGGTTAGTCTGGTATATATATTGCTTTAACCAATCACAAGATAGTTCGTGGTTAGTTTTGTTTTAAAATTATCTATCGAGTTGCTCAATTATGCGCTAAATCAGGAAGTATTAGTGTCAGTTACTTGAGCTTTTATTTAATTAATCGCTGCTATCTGTTTCGACAAAAATTTGACATTTGCAAGGAAGAGTGTAATTAAAATGACGGTTTTTGAAATTTACTTAACATTTTTGCAGGTATCAGCTCATGAAAAGCATACAAATAATTTCTCTTGGTTTAATTTTCTCTAGTTTTTCTATTAATGTTCATTCCAATGTCGATAATAATCGATATGAGAAAACTAAAAATAGTAATTACAATATTCAGCAGTCTTCATTGCATGGTTTGTTAACAGATAACACTTCGGATTTAGAAAGGGGTCTTGCCGACGTACGTAGTGACAGTGATGTTAAATCGAAATTATATGGTGCTCATAATGCACGCGGAGTTGATCCAAGATTGGCTACTGCACATAATGCACGCGGAGTTGATCCACGATTAGCTGCACATAATGCACGCGGCGTTGATCCACGATTAGCTACTGCACATAATGCTCGTGGAGTAGACCCACGATTAGCTACTGCACATAATGCTCGTGGAGTAGACCCACGATTAGCTACTGCACATAATGCTCGTGGTGTTGACCCTCGATTAGCTACTGCACATAATGCGCGCGGCGTTGATCCAAGATTAGCTACTGCACATAATGCACGCGGCGTTGACCCACGATTAGCCACTGCACATAATGCGC
>JADGFG010000266.1 GCA_016743995.1 Kangiellaceae bacterium
GTTTTATCAAGCGCAACAGGCAAAAGTAGGCAGCATAGGCCGAGCATTGTTTAACTTGAAGTTTGACAATACCGAAAAAGAAAAAGACTGGATCTATCGAGTGGGTGAACATTGCCTTGCACATAACCTGAACAATGATATGGAGCTGGATCTCTGGCTAGATTTGTCAATGCGTTATGGTGAGTTCTTTTATCAGGAAGAATGGGCAAAAACCAAAGATGAGCAGGCACCGCAGGAACTGCTGCAGTATTTTTTGAGTCATCAGCCTCACCTGGCTGAAACCAGACTAAAATCTGTTTAAAAGGAAATAATAAAAATGAGCACTAAACTCGCACAAAGTAAACTCGTTCGGGCGGATATCGCTAAAAAGCAGGCAGAGCTTAAGCAAGAGCTACACAATATTCAAATGAGGAAAGGCCAGCATATAACTCGAGAAACAGATCTTGTGGAGGAGTTTAATAATCCTGAGCTTGTTGAGAGCGCCACAAAGAAATATGATAATCTAGCTATCGAAAAAGCTGATAACTATCAGGCTCAGCTTTTAGCTGAAAAAAAAGCAGAGAAACTGCAGCAGTCTGAAGAAAAGCTTCATCAGTTAGAAAAAGAAATTGCTGACGAAAATATTGCTGAGCTTAAGCAAGGTTTAGACGAATCCAAAGAAAGCTATGATAATTTGCAGGCTCAGGTGGATGCGGCAAAAGCGGATGGTAAAGAGTTGCATCCGCTTTATGATAATCTACTCAATACAAGAAAAGAAAAACTGGCTAAACTAGAAGCCGCAGAAAAATCTGCTGAGGTTGCCAGTAAAGCTGCACAAGTAGAAAAAGCAGAAAGTGCTAAAAAGGTGAAGCAAGCATGTACTACGACAAAATGTAAAGCGACTACCTTAACTGTGTATGGGGATGACTCTCAAAGAGCGACAAAACTCATATGTACTGGCTCAAAACAGAAAACGCTTAAAGTAATCAGCCTGAGTAAGTCTGGTGTGATCAAAAAACTTGAATCACCCCCTGTCGAGGTTATTACTGCCTATCTGGATGGTGTTTGTGAAAAGGGAAAATTAACCAGTTCTCCTGAATCTGGAGACGTTGTGATTGATGCGCGTAGCGATGCAGACTCTTGTCCGACATTAAAGGTTAATGACGGCTTTGTGAATGTAAACATGCCCGGAACCAGTGGATTGCCCCTTAAGTTTCAGGCTTATTGTACAAATCCGAGCCGGTTTGCATTAGGTAGCTGGAAAGATTTAATCGCGAATGCTTTTTTTCCAGAAAAAATAAAGCCAGAGACTTACGTTATTGAAACGAAAGGTTGTGATGGCAGTTATCCGATAAGCGCCAGAATTGAGGCTTATCCAAAATGGAAGTCGGAGCTACTTTTTTCGATGACTTATAAAGAAAAAAGTAACTCGGATGATAAAAGTGACAAATCGGACAAAAAAACGACGACAACTAAAAATAGTAAAACGACAGAAACCGACAAATGGGTATTTGCAGCGGAGGTGAAGGGTAGTATTGATAGTGTATCGCTCGGCTTGCAACTAGAACACCTCGAGCCTGAAGACCTTTTTAAAGGGATCCGGGAAGCTATTGAACCATTTGTCACGTTTTTTAGTTACGCCAAAAAATTTAGTGATATTAAGTCGATTGTTGATGGTGATGATGAAGGTGATGATTTATTCTCAGACGTTTATAAGAAAAAAGAAATTGAGGATAGTGATTTAACTTGTGATGTTGATAAAAAAGATGACAAAGTTTTTACAATGTCGATAAAATATCCAAAAGTTGCACTAGCTATTGGATATGAAAATTGTGAAGTCATTGAAAATGAGTCATTAGATTATATTCGAACCGTTGCAATAAAAGCAGACCCACTCCTTGGTCTTGATTTTAAATTAGATATACTCAAGGGTCTCATAAAAATGGGAGCAGAGGGATTATTGCCGGGATCTAACCAGGCAATCAGTGCGGGAAAAAAAGTAGCTAAATACTTAAAAAAGGCTTATAAAGACCATGTTCCAACGAAAGACGCTCCAGCAATAAAAGAGAAAAAAGAAGAGAAAGACAAGGCCTTTTCTGGTGATATCTCAATCGAATTAAAAGCTTCAGCAAATTTGGGGTTAGCGGCAAAATGGGTCAAAGAGAATAGTCAGTTAACGCGCTCTGCAGAATTGGATGATGCGATAAATTCCTTACCTCAAGGGGCTGATGCTTCAGCCGAATTCTCTCTGGAAGGTAAAGCCTTTGTAAAAACAGAAGCATTTTCGATTACTTTTGAGGCTGGCTTTATGGTAATGCTGGGCGCTGAGAATGAAATAGCAGCCTCAAAGATTACCTATAGTCTTAATTTTGCAGAGCAAGGCGAAAAACTGAAAGTTATAGGTGGTTTTGAGTGGACAGGTTTTGCTATTAAGATAATATGCTATAAGGTTGCTTCTACGAAGAAGAAGAAGAATGACAATGAACTAATTACAGAAACTAGTAATAAATTTGCAACAGAGGAATCAGAATCATCTTCGGAGACTCATGATGCGTCAGAAACAAATCTTAAAACAGAAAAGAAAAAAGTTAGAAAGCAGTGGGTGCTTATCAAGTCGGGTAAGCATCCAGAAGCACAGGAAGTGCCTCTAGAACAATATGTTGAATTATAAGCTTTATTGTTTAACTTAAATAATTTTGAATGATTACTGAGGACTTTATGTCAATGAACAAACCTTTTTATACCTGGCGAATTGAAACTCAGGGTGCGCTTTATGAGGCTAAAATCAATGGAGTTGAACTAGAAGTAGACGTCGATGGGAACCAATTGATTTCTGAAGAGCCTGTTAATCATTATATGCGATCAGGAATAAATCGTATTGGTTTTCAATTGTATACCCGAACACCTGGAAATTTTGGTAACGCAAAAATGTCGCTAAGTCTGTACGTTAATGAAGATGAGGCGCCAGAGTCAGAAAAAAAACTGGTAGGTCAGGTGATTTTTAACGCAGATGAATTTATCAGTGAAACACCAAAAAAAGCGATTCAGAGTTCACTTTCAGCGGTAAAGCTGGATTCTAGCAACGGTTATCAGGTGAGTGAACAAGGTGATGTGGTTATTCATTCTGCCGTGATTGAACCTTCTAAAGTTCGGCCTCATGCTTTTCATATTTATCAGGATGTTGAACTTACTGTTCCTTTTCCTGAGTGGGGTTTTTTGAGTGCAGACCCTATTGAGTTTCCTGATGCTTTTGCTGAATTTTGTGACAATATAGAACATTACAGAAAAATACTACTAATACCATTATTTGAAGCCCATAGGAATATTTTTAAAGTTATGCAGACAGAGGATATGGATAAAATTCTACCACTTTTTGCTGAGCGAAACCGTGAAATTGATATTGCATTTTACTATCCTGCCGGTACCAGTGAGCAAAAACTGAAAAATTCTTTATTGGAAGATTTTGATGACGAAGATACTGTTTTTAAGTTAAAAGATAAAAAATATTCTAGTCCAACTGTAAGTGATGACAAACGACTGAGTATGTTAGGAGGGGACTCCATGATCTATTTTGAAGATGAAGAAGACGAGATTTTCGACCATTATACAATGTGGTTCTATCAAAAAGATGGTAAGTGGATTATTTCCCGGTAAATCAGCTAGCGGGAGTTGTTTCTACTTTACTAAGGAGTGACATTTTGTCAACAAGAATAGATAAGCCTTTTTATACCTGGCGAATTGAAACTCAGGGTGCGCTTTATGAGGCTAAAATCAACGGCGTCTTGCTGGAGAAAGATTTTCAAGGCGACCAGTTAGTTTCAGAAGAACCTGTTAATCACTATATGCGTTCGGGTAAGAATCGCATTGGCTTTCAGCTGTATACTCGAACACCTGAAGATTTTGGGAATGCAAAAATCTCATTAAGTCTTTATGTTAATGAGGATGAAGCCCTAGAATCCGAAAAAACCTTAGTGGGACAGGTGACTTTTAACGCTGCTGATTTTTCCAGTAAAACACCAGAAAAATCAATTCAGAGCTCTGTTACTGCTGCGAAGCTAGATTCTGCTAATAACTATCAGGTGAGTGAACAGGGTGATGTGATTATCCATTCTGCCGTGATCGAACCTTCTAAAGTTCGCCCTCATGCCTTTCATATTTATCAGGATATTGAAGTGAGCGTACCTTTTCCTGAGTGGGGTTTTTTTAGTGCAGAGCCAGTTGAATTTCCTGATGCTATTGCTGACTATCTTGATAACTTTGAACTTTACGAACAGGAGCTTCTTAATCCTCTATGTTCTGTTTATAAACAAGTGTTTGATGTGATGAAAATAGAAAATATGGACAATATTTTACCCCTTTTTGTTGAGCGAAATCATGAGCTTGATCTTGCCTTCTATTATTCTCCTGGCACCAGCGAGCAAAAGTTAAAAAATTCATTGTTGGAAGATTTCGATGACGAAGATACTGTCTTTAAACTGAAAGATTTTAAATTTGCCAAACCAACAGTCAGCGATGACAAACGCCTGATTATGTTGGGGGGGGATTCCATGATTTATTTTGAAGATGAAGAAGACGAAATATTCGATCATTATACAATGTGGTTCTACCAAAAAAATGGCAAGTGGATTATTTGCCGGTAAAATAGTGAGTGGTTGAAAACTTATGGAGAAGCAATCCAGAAAAATAAAATATTTTGCTTTGAGATTTTTCGGCCTTATTGGTTTGTAATAGCGGAAGTATTCTCCATTTTAACAAATCTGCACTTGATTAAAACTTGTTAACTGGTAAT
>JADGFG010000267.1 GCA_016743995.1 Kangiellaceae bacterium
AGACATATATAACTTAACCTGTTTTGGGTTTATGGATACGCCAGGCATATAAATCTCTTGGTGATTAAATATGTTTGAAGTTTATCAAAACCGGCCAAGTTAATTGACGCGAACCGGCCAGGATAGTTGACGTCTAACATCAATATTTCGTCTATTCTTTAACAAGAAGAAATTCTGCCGATTGAGTTTTGAGAAATCTTGTAAATTAATCAGAAAAAACAAATCTGATATCCGTTTTTACATTTTATTTAATTTTCTGACAACAATTTGTTATTCATGTAAAATTCGTAGTAACTGTTGAGTTGAGTGTCTGATAGTGTTTCTTTCTGTTTGATACGAATAATGCATTGCCCTTATTTTTGAACGAACTCTCCATATTAACATTGGTGATTTTTTCTGAGTCATAATCATCTCCCTGATTAATCTGCCTAACAACACGACTTGTGCGAGTAGTGCCAGTCAAGCTCATGCTGCATACTACGCTTGGGAAACCGAGTAACCATTTGATTTTATTAGCTATTGTATTTTAGGGAGGGGACAAGATTTAATCTAAATAAAAGTAATCGCGCTTGCAAAATAGGTAGGTATCTATAAACTGTTGATTTTAAAACATTAAAAATTCTTGCTCAGTAATTCATTCCATTACTTGTGGTTTACTGAACAGAATCAACTGTTAAGTATTGATACCATCAGCACACTAAAGGGAATAATATGAAATCGAGAGAGCTTTTTACAATACATGATCTAATAGCTAGTAATTACAAAATAAACAAACTTCCAAACGGAAAATTTCTTCATAGTTTCACCCCTAAAACAACAAATACTGTATATGAATTTGAGGCTAATAGTGCTCCTGTCATAGAGGAAGGCGAGCGCTATAATATTGGTTTTACTTCAGATAAAAGCGGAAGAAATATAATTGAATTATCAGCTCTTTCAAAAACAGCTGAGGTTAATCCATTTTTTTGCTATGCATTTGCACAGCAATTAGCTCGTGAAAATAAATCTGCAGAAAAAGCTAAAAATGATCAGCGCGTGACTCACAACGCAACGGATGGCTACTATTGGGGAAAAAAATACGCTTGGAGAATGTTTGGTGCTGTAATATCAAAAGATGCTTTTTATAGTTATTTGAAAGAAATAAATCACTCGTCAGTACCATGTGAAACTAACAATCCAGATTTACCATATCAAAGTGAACCATCTACAGCATACAAAGAAGAAGGCTTAGAGGAGGCCATGCGTAACCTTATATCTTCTGCTGAAAAAGTTAGTCTTGCGTATTATAAATCTCCTTTATACTCTCGGAAGCTATCAATTAAGGGAATAAAAGCTATTACAGACAAAAAATAGACTTAACCAAAACCGGCAATCGAAGCCAAACTGCCGGCTCGCTTGCGGTTAACGTTAGGCAGGTTGGAAAGCGGTGGAGCCTATCAAGGGCAATATTAATTACCGACAGTCGTTAGACTTAAATCTATAAAGGAAGCAATGTGAAAACCGTAAGCCAAACAATCATTATCCCATTTTTAATCCTTGTTCTATTGGGGTGTACGAATGATGAACCCATTATTGAAGAAAAAACGACTTCAGAAACCAAGGTACTTTCACCTGTTGAGTTAACTGCTGAGATGACACTGAATTCTGACAATCGTATTCTTGTTCAAGGTAAAACAAACCTGCCGGAAGGAGCTAAGCTTTTATTGAGTTTACAAAACAGCACAATCAACTTCCTTGCTCAAGACAAATCTGTTGTGAATAACCAAAGTTTCCAAGCTGGGCCTTTTGGTCCAGAGTCTGGTCTTCTTTCTGGCGAATATATATTGGATGTGGTTCTTCCAGTGGCTGCGGTTCAGCCTGATTCTGTTAAGCGCGTCATAGGAAATCAAGGTCAAAATTTAGTAGGTAGCTTAGTGATTGACTCTGAATTTACAGGTAAAATTGTAGAAGCTAACTTTTCATATACCGTTTCAGTCTTGCCTGGTGAAGCTGCGGTTTCCAAAGGCACGTTTGGTGAAAACTGGCCGCTTACAGTTCAGAGCGGCACCATAACGTGCGAGCAAATACAGGGGGTTCGTTATGGGCAGTTAGTTACTTTTACAACCGGCCATGATACCTATGCACTAAACGGTACAGCAAAGGGGCATGCTAAAAAACGAGGCTGGATAAAGGAAGTAGAACCTATCTGGAGAGATAATCCCAAAATAGCTGGCACAAAAATAAACATCGGCACGCTAATCGACAGTGGGCTGGAGTTATGCGAATAAATGTTGCCTAACAAAGCGCTGTTATTGGAATCACTCGCTGCGCTCGCTCTCCGCAAAGCGCGGCGTTATGTTTCAAAAGGGAGATTGTGCCATGAATAAAGAAGCTATTACTGACCGTAAACGCAAGGTTGGTATTTTGTGTCATGACTTTACAAGAAACTTCGCATACTTCAAAGCCGGAGATAAGAATGAGGGTTCAAAAAGTGATTTTATTCAAACTGTTCAGAATAACTTTTTTGATGCAACAGTTCTCTCTTTTTGTAAACTATTTGGCAATAAAGTGGAGAAGCATCACTGGGAGAACGTGATTGATGATAGTGAATTTAAAAGCCGTCTGTTTTTGAATACACAAATGACTGAAAATGAGTTCGATGAAATTTGTAAAAAATTCGTAAAATCTAGAAATATGATTATAGCCCATCAAGACTTGTCATCCAAAATCAAAGAGAGTTCTATTTCTTACCCTTATCTAACGCAAGGTTTTCCTTTAATTAAGTTTTACTATTCACAAATTTTAATTCCCGATATCGGATGGCCAGCAGACCTTGATGCAGAGTATAGGTGTTATTACGAACAAGCACTTTCCCAATACCGTTAAAGCATTCACTAAACTTCCAGGGAAAGTTAAATATTAGTCCACTAAATTTACAGTTATATAACCAGCGGTTGTTGGCGCGACAGCTCACTCGTGAGCTCGTTCCCTGCCGCAAAACCGAACGTTCATAAAGACCGGACAGTCAACCCATGGGAAAACTCGCACAAACTAACGAGCCAATCTTTGTTGATTAGTAGTAACCAGACTGTCTGTCGAAGAGTTATTTACAAATAAAAGAATTAGTACTTTATATTGAAAAATCAATTAATTATCTCGTTCAGTAATGTTTCTGAGTAAAAGTAAGGTGCTTTTTTTAACAGGTGGGAGAAGGGTAAGTTTTGTTGTAGGATATTTTCTATTGGTAGACTGTTTGATGGCGGCTGTAATGTATCTGGAGTAGAGCTACTAACTGATTCGGAATACCTTAAGACCAATGGACACGATTTGGAAATATTGGTTAAAACTCAATACCCTGAGCTAAATGCATACTGTAGGAAAAGAAAGGATGGGGAGTTAAAAAGCTGCATCGTTAGTAAATCTATGGTCAATCTCACGAATGGAAAATTTATTCCAAGCGTCTATGAGCGTGTTCTGGCAGATGTTCAAAAATAAAACTTAACAAGGCGTTTAAACGGAACTAAAACAGTGGGTTACGTTTCGCTACACATTATAACCCACAATTTTAGTCCGCTTAACGCGGCGTTAGGTCTACTATCAAAATGGAGTGTAAATCAGCATGAGACAAGAAATTCCGGATCCGCAGGTTAAAGACGCGGCCGAGCAGTATATTAATGCATGGAATGAACTATATAAATTACCCCTGGGTTCCGGGGTACTATTACCTATGATGAATATTGCAACGGTAGCAATTGAACTATATTTAAAATGCTTGTGCTCCGAACAAGTTTTTACACCAGTTGATTCTGTAGATAGAATCAACATTGTTACAGCTAAGCCTCAAAAACGTGGTCATGATTTCATTAAAATATTTAAAAAAATACCCGAGGCTTATCGATGTGAGTTAACAAAGCAGTATAATTCGTTTTTTGAGAATGATTCACGAAATTTTGAACATGTAATTTCAGAACTTGAAGGTGCTTTCATGCAATCACGGTATCCTTATGAAGCAGATTGTGACGTATCAAGATTTAATCTTCAAGACCTTAGTAAGCTATGTGAATTTCTTAGTGATTTTGTATCAAATTTACAAGTGACTGATACGGTTTATTCGTAGTAGATAGACCTAACAAGGGTTTTCAAGTCGGACAAATTACAGTTGGCTTTTTGTTCGTGCCTCACTTATTTTAGCCAACTGCAATTTGCCGCTTAAAACGGCGTTAGCTTCAGGAAATGAAACCATATGCTTGAACTTAGAATGAGGGGCGGGACAACCATAAAAAATCTAACTTACTCATATAAATCAGTCGAATAACATCATTCACAAATTTCAGTTTATTTTTTCATGCACTAATACTTCAACAAACAGAATCAATATTTTTGTTGCTAGCAGGCAGTAATTTAAAGTCACTCAAGACATTAACATAAAACTTGTTTTCTTTTGCTTATTGACTTAAAAAAGCAGGGACAAGTGAGTACAAAATAAAATAATATTTCCCACAAAATTGCTTTTACCACAAACTGAATTATGCTATGGTTATTTTGCTCAACAAGCGTTAGAAAGGTTTGTACCTGTCAGGTATTTGCAAAATGTAGTCCAGACAGGCTCAGGGTAAAAACCGCCAACCTTTCGATCGGCGGCCACTTGAAGGAGAGCTCGACACTCTCAATCAAACTGGCCATTAATTCATCTCGACTTACGAGAGATAAATATAATGACTTACGTACATGATACC
>JADGFG010000268.1 GCA_016743995.1 Kangiellaceae bacterium
CGAGCAATACAGTCGACACTACACCACCGGTTATCAAGTTAAATGGTGAAGCCGCTATTACCCTGACCCAGGGAGATAGTTATACCGACCTCAGTGCAACGGCAACTGATGATAAAGATGGCAATATTACGGTAGTTGTTGATGGCAATGTTGATACTTCGGTGGCTGGTAGTTATACCATTACTTACACGGCAACTGACGCGGCCAAAAATACCAGCAAGGTAACGCGAACGGTGACTGTGGTAGTAGTAGCAGATACCGCTGCACCGGTTATTACGCTTAATGGTGAAAGCGTTGTTACTTTGGTCAGACAAAGTGTTTATACAGATGCTGGCGCAACAGCCGTTGATAACAAAGACGGAACCGTGGCAGTTGTTGTTAGCGGAGTGCCAGATGTTAATACGATAGGTAGTTATACCATTACTTATACGGCAACTGATACAGCCAATAATACCAGCACTGTTACCAGAACGGTGGCAGTTACCTCCAGACCTTTTATAACAACATGGAAGACCGATAATACTGGAGCTACTCAGGATTATCAGATAAAAATTGGTACCCGGGGTTCAGGTTACAACTATCAGGTTGACTGGGGAGATACTAAGATTGATAGTAATGTTACCGGGAATATCACCCATACTTATGATGCTGCCGGTACTTATACGGTTTCGATAACCGGGGCTTTTCCACAGATTTATTTTTCAGAAATAGGTTCTGATAGTCAAAAATTAATGACTATTGAGCAGTGGGGAGATATTCAGTGGCAATCGATGCATCGCGCTTTTGCAGACTGTAGTAATCTGATTGGAAATGCCGTAGATACACCTGATCTGTCTTTAGTGACTGACATGAGTGAAATGTTTAATGGGGCCAGCATTTTCAATCAGGATATTGGCAATTGGAATGTGTCCTCAGTCACCAATATGAGTAAACTTTTTGGTTCGTATTCTAAGGCTGGAAAATTCAATCAGGATATAGGTAACTGGGATGTTTCAAGCGTGACCGACATGAGTTCTATGTTTTATCTTGCCAGAGAATTTAATAAGAATATTAGTAATTGGAATGTGTCTAAAGTAACCAATATGAGGTATATGTTTGTGGGAGCGAGTGCGTTCAACCAAGACATTGGAAGTTGGGATGTATCCAGCGTAACTGATATGGGCTATATGTTTGGTGCTGCTAGAGTGTTTAACCAGGATATTGGAAACTGGAATGTTTCCAAGGTGACTGATATGAGACATATGTTTATTAATGTTGATGCTTTTAATCAAAATATTGGCAGCTGGGATGTTTCAAAAGTAACTAATATGAGCGGTATGTTTTCTAATAATAAAGTATTTGATCAGAATATCGGTAGTTGGAATGTTTCAGCTGTGACAGATATGAGTTATATGTTTTACATTGCTCCTGCGTTTAATCAGAATATTGGCCGCTGGGATGTTTCAAAAGTAACCAATATGCATCGTATGTTTGCCGGTGCTAAAGTGTTTAACTAGGATATCAGTCTTTGGAATACTGCTTCGGTAATTGATATGAGTCGAATGTTTGAGGGACGGGAGTATTTTTATACTAATCCATTCAATCAAAATATTGGTAGCTGGGATGTTTCAAAAGTGACGAATATGAGTTATATGTTCAATGGAGCGAGTGAGTTTAATCAGGATATTGGCAGATGGAATGTTTCCGCTGTAACTGATATGAGTAATATGTTTCGTCGCGCTAATATCTTTAATCAGGATATTGCTAGCTGGAATGTTTCAGTTGTAAGAGATATGAGTTATATGTTTGATAGTGCTCCTGCGTTTAACCAGAATATTGCTGGCTGGGATGTTTCTAGAGTAACCAACATGCGAGGTATGTTTTCTTTTGCTAATTCGTTTAATCAGAATATCGAGAGTTGGATTGTTAGTCAGGTGAAAAATATGCATGGAATGTTTTTCAGTGCAGCCAGGTTTAATCAAAATTTAGGCAGCTGGAATGTCGCCGCAGTAACAGACATGAGCGGTATGCTCAGTTACACCAGCCTCTCCACAAGCAACTACGACGCATTACTCACCGGCTGGAGCACAAAGGTCCTACAAAATAAAGTCCCCTTTAGCGCCGGCACCACAAAATACTCAGCCAGCTCTCAGGCGGCAAGAGATGCGTTAACTGGTAACTTTAACTGGGCAATCACCGATGGTGGTGTTTTACTCCGGTAACATGAACGCCCTTTAATCAGACAGTAAATTATTATCATTGCTGTCTGATTAAGCTACCGAATTAAGCTTGGTCGCTAACGCTCTGCTTGAAAACGGCTATGGACTGTGTAGAATAACCTGAATCATAGTGCACGATTAATTAGTAAAAAGGGAAGATGGATTTCGAGAATGTTTTACAAAAATCAACCGTCATGCGTTCACGGGCAATCTTAAGCTAATGTCTATTTTTCAATATCCTGTTAAATCCTGGTTTGTTGGGCAAAGGCCATTTTCAGTTTCAGAGGTGGCAGTTTCGCCACAGCATAAAATTGACCTTTTAAGCCATATTTTGATTTTTCGCTGTCCCAGAGCAACCTGTTTCAGTGAGCATGTTCAATGGTTTCAACCGTCATTTGTCGACACTTATACCAAAGGCAGTGTTGCTAAACCAGAATCGACTCATGGCACCAAACAATTGATGACAACCAGCTGGCAATTTCGGCCGAGTATCCGTTCAGAGGCTGATGCCGTTCGGTTAGATATGCTGTTGAATCTGGAATGCCAGTCTCAACAAGAAGAAGCACAAAACCTGAACCTGTTTGATAAAGATACTTTGGTCGACTGGGTTAAAACCAGTTATCAGGAGCAGCTGGCAAAGGCATCAATGGTCAGTATGTTCATGGGTACAGATGGTACCATGGCACTTGAGTTTAATGATAAAGACGAAGTAAAAAATCGAATAGCGGATGAGGTCAGTCTTGACAATATTGTTAAAATCGGAGAAACAAACAACAGGCCGTTTGTTTTTTTTCAGGTGGGTAACAGTGTGTACTATTATTGCGCAATGACAGAAAAAGACGCCTTGTGTTTTCAGTTTTCGTTAAAGAACTTAGAGGGACATCCGCTCGATCTTGAGCAGGGTGTTGATTCTGAGCGGTTACAAAAAATTAATGAGTTTATTATTGCGATGCTGGAAACCATTGAACTAACGCCGTCCAGTCGATTAAAGGATTTTCTGGCCTCAAAAAATATCCAGACTCGTTAATATGCGTTTGTTTGCATCAAGAAAAAAACCTCATATCCCCAATAGAAACCAGAAAGAGTTGATCAAAGTTGATTTGTCGGGTAACCAGTGGTCCATTGAAGTGCCGCCTGCCAGTGTTGCTGATATGAGTGATAATTATCACGGGCCAAGTATTAATATTTATGAACAGAATAACTATTCAAACCAGAAAAATCTGAAGAAATGGCAAATAGGCCGACACCCTTACATACCTGTTTTTGAGCGTTCATGGGGGTTATTTGGTAAGCCCTGGCAATTGCAGGAACTCGGTTTTGTGACTTTACACACCATGGTCTATCATGCCGCAGACCTACCTTCCGGTATGAGTTGTTTTGTTGCAGAGCATTTTGAAAGGGTAGTTTTACGTCATTTATATTTTACCTTTGGGCCAGGGGCTATTGAAGCGCAGTACATTGCTCCAGTAGGCTGGCATCAGCTCAATATTAATAATACGCCTTATATTCATTGTGAAGTGCATAACGATTTTTCCAGCTGGGATGCGTGGCCTACAGATGGGGAAGAAACTCATATTTCCTGTTGTTATTATACGCCGTTAAATAGTAATACTTTTTTAAAATGTGAATTTAGATTGCTAGGCTATTTACCTGCAAATGACAGTTTAAGAGCAATGAAGAATTTAATGGAGGACATTTTAAAATCATCACAACTCAAACTTTCACCGGAGAACTTTCAAGCGCAACAAAAACAGGCTGCTGGTTGGAGTAAAATTGGTCAGCCCAGAGCCACTGAAGAATGGGAATATCCTCTTTTTCGAAATGGAGATGATGCTAAGGGCGAGCCTCACAAAGTACTGATTAAAGATGCTTCACCACCACCAGATTATGCGCCAAGTGATAATGAATAAAAGATGATAATAAAATCATACTAATACAACAGGTGAAAACTAACGAAAACCAGAACGGACAGATTGCCTTTTTTCGCAACGCCAGGCTCTTCTTATCATGATTTCATTCCATAGTACCGTTCACAGGGACTCGACAGGGCATATTTGTTAGAGTCGTCATTTAAATAAGTTGAAAGTCATTGGGCAGGTAGGCGTTCTTTGCTATTCAAACTCAAACACAGAATTCATTAGCGATGCCCAGTGCCAACGTAAAAGGGCTTTTTTGCGTTCTTTTTTAGCACTAGAAAAAAGAATGTCGCAGTCAGAGCATAGCGCTGCGAAATGGTTTTGACCCTATAAAGAAAAATCAGGACAATTATATTCTCTTGTTTCGCAAGGCTACGCTTTCTTGCGAGAGACTTTTGGCCAAATCCCCAAAAGTCACCAAAAGGTCTTTTCCGCTTCAGGCGAACTGGTTTTTCTTAAATTTTGACAGCGATATGACTTCACTGTCGTCATGTATTGATAGTGAAATAATGGGAAGGGAAAAACTCGCTGCACTCAAACATTCCCCTTCTTATCCATGATTTCATTCATTCCACAG
>JADGFG010000269.1 GCA_016743995.1 Kangiellaceae bacterium
TTACAGCTTGTATTTTAAACGATTGATTAAATTTCGCTCTCATTTTCTCTACCTCTAACTAAAAATTAGAGGCGACAACTATCCTGACACAGGGGGTTACTAAGTCAGACTCACTAAAAGGGAAGTAAATCACGTTTTTGCTAAATTGAACCAACAGTTCTGCCTCCTTATTCTTTCGATAAACCTCCATCATGTAACATTTGATTTTAAGTTTCTGCATTATACTTTTACACATTGGAATAATAACGCATGACAAAACTTAAACTCAAAACCGAACTTGTACTTGAGCGCTCCCAAAACGCCTGGTCGAAGTTAGAAAATTTACATCTGAATCTCTATTTATTAAAACAACTCTCTTCTAACAGAACACCTGACGAACGACAAACAAAATCACTCTTTTTTACATTTTGGCTCAACATTTTTTCAAAGAAATTTACAGTCTTTTTTTGGGTCATAATTCATTAGCCATGTTTATTATTCAATTTAATTTCCCCTTAAAAATAACAGGGCCAAAAAAGTTATCGACAGAACCACTGACTCGACAAAATATACTTGACCAACATTCAGATAGTTGATATTTTATTTCCACACTTGAGAGTATTCGTTAGCTTTCCTCTCATAAAAAAAACCACACAAATCGACCTGATACTGGAAGTATTCAACAATGAATTTAGCTATTGATTATCAGTTTGTTTTTTTCAAAAAGGTGTTTAAGTTCATAATAAAAACATCCGGTTTTTAAACGCCAGACATTTGAGTTCCCTTTCACCTATGATTTCTTTTAAAGTAGTATTCGAAGAACTTGCTAGCACTTTCTCCCTCAGGCTGCTTAAGCTCCCACTCACCCTGTTAATCATATTTTGCGGCATCGAAAAAACACAATCTTGCGAAAACAGTTTTCAAACAACAAAATGGCCCGTTAACAAACCATTTAATTCAAATAAAAATTTAACGCAAATCCAACTATTAACGCCAGCCAGCTCTCCTGATTTAAACACAATGGAAAAGTGGAGTTTAAATCTTAAAGTTAATCATTCTGATAACGATATAAGTAGAATCATTCTTAATTTAAAACCAGCAGATATTCAGATCACTGGCGGCATGCCCGCTCACCGTCATAATTTGCCGACCCAACCAGCCGTTATTGAAATAAAAAAAATAAATTCACAGCAAATTGAACTTCTCATTGCGGGTATTAAATTTCAAATGTGGGGAGACTGGTTTATTCGGCTCAGCATTCCATTAATCAATGATTACACCGATATCAATTTTAAATTATGCCCTGAAACAAAACTGTGAGCACTCAAATACGGCTAACGATTACCTTCCTGCTGTTTACATATGGTTTAACAGGATGCTTTGATCCATCATTCAACTGGAGCCAACAAGAAATTTCGTTAATCAAATCGTTAGCGCTTCCAGAGCCCAGTTCTATTCACCCACTCAGCCTGTCACATGATGGGAATGAGGTTTGGGACAATCCAAAAGCGGCTAAACTGGGGCACCGGCTGTTTTTTGATAAAAGGTTAAGTCATGATGAAACGACTTCTTGTGCCAGCTGTCATCAACCGGAAAAACAATTCTCTGATAACACTCGTTTATCAAAAGGTATACTTTCTTCCCTGTCAAAACATACGCCTTCCATTATAGGTATCGCTAATAGCAAATGGTTTTTCTGGGATGGCAGGTCTGACAGCCTGTGGCCTCAAGCATTAAAGCCCTTAGAAAACCCAAATGAACACGGTACCAACCGTTTAAATGTTGTTCATATTATTGACCAGTATTATCGAAATGATTATGAAGCAATATTTGGCCCTCTTCCCCGCTTTGACAACCATCAGCGATTCCCCCTTAATGCCCTGCCAGCAGCAGAAACCGATACCTTAACAATTAAAACGTCACAAATTGTCATCAACTGGAATAAAATGACAACAAAAGACAGAGACACCGTTAACCAGGTTTTTTCAAATATAGGCAAAAGCATTGCGGCCTATGAAAGTTTAATTATGCCAGGGCCCGGCCGTTTTGACCGATTTGCAAAGAGCTTGCAAAAAAATCGCGCATCAACCGATTTATCACCCGAGGAACAGGCAGGACTTAAACTTTTTATTGATGATCAGAAAGGACGGTGTATTCGATGTCATAACGGCCCTCTACTGACCAATCATGACTTTCACGCTACAGGAATTTTTATTGATAATGCTGATGATGGTCGTATTTCAGGTATTGAAAAAGCGCTCAGCGACCCCTTTAATTGTTTAAATACAAAAAGCAAATCTTTAATACCTTGTGATGAGTTACTTTTTGCCAAACGCAAAACACAAGAACTTAAACATGCTTTTAAAGTGCCTACCTTGAGAAATATTTCACTCACAGCTCCCTATATGCATGATGGCAATTTCAGCTCACTTGGTGCTGTCTTACAGTATTACAATAAGGGCATTCCTCGGTTCCTGTTCAATCAATCTACCCGCCCATTCCATTTTGATTTAGAGCCACTACATCTACTACCTCATGAATTAAAGCAGCTAGAAGCGTTTCTCAACACCCTGATATCACCAGTTAACATAGACAGGCACTGGCTAACTCCCCCATTAAAAAAAACTTCAACTCGCACTACGAGGAAGAAATAATACAATGAAATCATTTAGAACTATTTGTGCGATATCACTTCTATTATCAATCAGCCCTTCTGTTCATCCGCATGTCCGTTGGTTTATCGAAGGAAAAAGTGTACCAGATGTGAGTTTTAGCATCGATATGATTAATATTTTAACCCTGATAGCCGCCGCCGGATTAGTTACCGTGAGCTGGTTTTTTCATAAGTCAAAATCGAACTTACTATCAACACTATTAAATAAACCGCTCGTCTGGCCCTGCCAACTTGACTGGTACCTCATGGTATTGTTACTAAACCTGACCTTGGTGACCAACTTAATGATGGGGGATTTTATTGCACCTAACCTGCTAATACACCCTCAATGGATTATGCTCGGCATAATCATTCAATTCGCAGCTATACTGGTATCAGCTATTTCCATTTCTATTACAGGAATAGCACTCATACTGGTTGGCATAGGCCTACCCTTATTTTTTCCTACGGCCTCTGGTTTTGATTACTTTTTTGAAGTCACGGGCGTTGGTCTTGCATATCTGCTCATAGGCCCCTGTATTAATCGGGTTGATAGAAAGCTGCACCATCACTTCGACTTTTTAAAATGCTATAACCTCAGTCAGCTTATACACGGTGCCATCAGTGTTATTCGCATCGCCCTTGGCCTTCAGTTAATGGCGCTTGCCATCCATAACAAACTAATACAGCCTGGTGCAGCGCTTGTTTTTTTGCAAGAATATCCTTTCTATAATTTTATGCAGCTTTCTGGCTTCAGCTCTTTTTCACACCTGAATTTTGTTTTTGCTGCCGGTGTTTTTGAGCTTGTATTAGGCGCATTACTCGTCGCAGGATGGGCACCAAGATTTATTGCATTGTGTTTATCAATTATATTTATTACAACAACCCTGGTATCTGGCTTACCTGAAGTTTTTGGACATTTGCCGATATTTGGAGTGCTTATTATCATACTGTCAGCTGGCAGTATTACCCCCCGGGAAAAACGAAAAAAATCGTCGGAATAATTAGTGACTAAATTAAACGCTACAGATATTTCTCGCTACTCACTCTCACCAGGTAGCTATCAAATTCTTTACTATCGTCGGGGAATCTCCTGAGCCTTATTAAAACGGGTATAAAATTCCAACAGGTGTATTATCCTGCCGGTTTTCGTTAATTACATTAGATATTTTATTATCCGAATGACGATAGCTAATAAATGCTCTGGCATCTCCCATGATATCCTCGTTGCTATTGTGCTTGCATTTATTACGCTAACCAGTCACCTGAGTCTCTGACAACAATGGATAGGTAAACAATAACAAATGAATGATGTTAAATAATGCATGGGCCAATATTGAATACTCTATTCGTTTTGTAACCTGATAAATCAGCCCATAACCCAGCCCGGCAAAACTTGCCGCAATCATATAAATGATACCCCCGCCAAAATGGGCCATACCAAATAATATGGAGGTAATTATCAGGGGAACTGTTTTCTGAACAATCGATTCTCGTTTAAACAATCCATATAGCTTTTGTTGAATGAACCCCCTGAAAAAAACCTCTTCAGCCAGACAGGCTGATATGAGCTGAAGCGTTATAAACAAAACAAGAAAGCGAAAATCAAAATAATTAGCAGTATTAAATGACACAAGGCCAGACCACTGACCTCCTGCTAGTACCAGTATTATAGTGAATAAAATAACAAAAAACGCGATAGCTACCTGTTTTTGTGAAGGCCAGCCCTTACCAGACACCACCGTTAGAAAAAAAATAAGTCCAGCAAAAGTTTTGTCAAAATTAAACCATGCTGTAAAAGAAGACGAGCTGTCTTTGATGACTTGTGATTCAATCAATAATTGATTATTAAATCCTGGTAGCAGATGAAAGCCCATAGCCAGAAAAATAAGTGCAGCAACACTTGCAGATAGCACTCTGATATAGAGTGCTTGAAAATGCCCCATTGCTAAAGAAACCAACAACATGACACCCAGACTCAATACACCCAGCGG
>JADGFG010000270.1 GCA_016743995.1 Kangiellaceae bacterium
TTAGTGTTGATGGCAAAGATTGTAGCATGGTTTGTAAAGATCGCCCGCTCAACTCAGCGTTAAGCTGTTCAGAATAAAACATTTTTGCTTTTGCTGTGGTAGTCCATCGTGGAAGATGAGAAAAACAGATATTATCAGGCTGATCCAGTGACTCACCAAAAAATCGTTTTAGATAAGTCCCCTGATCACTGTCAGGTAAATTCAGATAGGGATATAATTTCTTTAATAACAAAGGTCTGAATGATGAATCTGGATTTTTAGACCAAAACTGTCTGACTTTAGCTTCTTTAAAAATATCATAGCCTCCAAGAACTTCATCAGCTCCCTCTCCGGTCAGTACAACTTTAAAGTCATGTTCTCTTACCAGAGAAGAAAGCATCCCCATTGGTACAGGTGCTGTTCTCAGAATTGGCGATTCCGTATGATAGATTGTTTGCTTAAAATTCTTCGCAATATCTTCCGTTTTAACCATCAAGTGGCTATGGTCAGCCTTTAGATGATTGATTAATAATGACTGATAAGACTTTTCATCAAAATCAGCTTCATTAAAATTAAGAGAGAAAGTTGTTAACGGAACATTCCCATAGTGATGAATCATAGCCACCAGAACAGAGGAATCGAGACCACCAGATAAATAGGCACCAACGGGCACATCAGCACGAAGTCTGATTTTAGTCGCATCAATTAACAAATCATGTAACTCTCCCGCCAGCTGCTCTTCAGAACCCAGAGAGAAATTCGATGTTGAAAGATTCCAATCCCAATAAGTTTGTTTTGCTACATTCCCTTTTTCGATAACCAGCATCTGACCTGGCGACACTTCGTAAACATTTTCAAACATGGTATTTGGACTAACAGGGGCCCAAAAAGTAAAAATTTGATCCAGAGACTCTTTATTAAGTGCAAGTCCATTAGCGAGCGCGGGTTTTAATGCTTTGATTTCACTTGCAAAAATGAGCTGACCGGCTTCTTCGGTGTAATAAAGCGGACAAATACCAACTCGATCTCGAACCAGTAACATCCGTTTATTTTGATTATCCCAGAGCCCTATAGCAAACTGTCCATTTAACTTCTGGACAAAATCCAGCCCATATTCCTGGTAGAGATGAATTATTACTTCTGTATCAGACTGCGTTTTAAAACAATACCCTTTACCAATGAGCGCTTCTCGTAACTCTATATAATTAAAAATTTCACCATTAAATACCAATGAAATACTTCTATCCGCACTATGCATTGGCTGCTGTCCGGTCGAGATATCGATAATGCTCAATCTTCGGTGTGATAACCCGACCCGATCATTACAAAACACACCTTCTTCGTCGGGCCCCCGATGAACAATTTGATCAGCCATAGCCATTAAACGAGAATTAGAAATAGAATTTCTAGAGACAGAACTATCAGACACCCCGGAAACTTGAACAATTCCTGCTATACCGCACATGCTACTTATCTCTCCAATGCACTGAAATTAACCCTTTATTTTTTCGGCTGATTATAGACACTGGACCTGGTTAAATCTACTTTTTACTACTTTTACAAGATAATAAGCAGATTAGCGGTTCAGAGTAAGTCTTGTTTTAAATTGTTGCCTTTGTTAACATCTCTTGTAACAAATAAATCGTTCACTAATTTAATTGAATTAATTGTTTTTCATACGCGTTATTTTATTGTTTGGCTTTGTTCAGCAATTCTCCAATACGTATAATCGACAGTAGTTAAACACACCTGAAATAGTTTCTACAGGGAAAATGAAGGCCATTAATGTCTTCTACTATCTACTGCATTTTTTGACAAAAATATGCTTAATCAACAATAAATTTGTGAACCAGCTCTCACATTCTTTGCTGAATGGTTATTTCATATAGACTAAACTGGTATAAAACTGTTTAGTCATAATAAGACTTTAAACTGGATTCAGACAAGTAGTAGCTCAGGTAAGATTTAATGCAACACAATGATAATAAAAAACCAGCAAACTATTTACATTTTTATCGCTCCCTCTCCCTGCTTTTCTGTTTGATCTTAACAGCTTGCAGTGCCGACAAAACGTCAGAAGAAGCCGCTTTAAAAAAACCTGAAAATTGCCAGGTAATTCCGAATCAACAAAGCGCAAGTCAATATACTATATCCTGGGATTACAGCTCAGATTCGGCATTAAAAGGATATAGAATTTATTATGGCACGAGTGCACCGTTGACTAAGTCGCGAGCTCAGGGTTTTTATTATCAGGATGGAGATGCCAGTGAAGTCACCTTTATCCCTGCTGCGCTCAATTTAACAACTTGTACTACCGTGTTTGTCGCAATTAGCGCGATTGGAGACAGACCTGAATCAGCACTATCTGATGTTTTAGAAATTGTCATCGAATAATGAACTTACATACAGTAAACAATTAATGTTGGACCTTTTATAATGAAATTACGACCAATCCTATTTATGCCGCTTATTTGTGCATTTTCCTACGTGACTCAGGCAGCAAACCTTTATGTTGCAGTAAATGGCGCAGATAGCGGCGACTGTCAGAATACACAAAACCGATGTCGTACAGTTGGCTATGCCATTTCAAGAATGTCTGGTGGTGATACTTTATTAATCGGTGATGGAGTCTATAACAGCTCAAATGATGCTGTTTCGGCGATACCCTCTGGTTCTATTGGCGGTTACACAACGATTAGAGCAGAAAATATCTCTAAAAATGAAAGTAAAGTTACCATTAACCAAACTCTGAAAGTTGAACACAAAAAACAATACATTCGAATTGATGGTTTAAAGTTCACAGGTAATAACGAAAAAAGTATTGAAGGTCATCATATAAAAATAACCCGAAGTTCTTTTGAAGGTGGTCCTGTTGATCGAAATACAACGAACCTGGTCTTTGGAACCAATAACCATCTTGATACCCATCATATTCTTCTGGAAGATTCAGCGGTTTATGGGCTGGGCGGCAGATATAAAGTACTCGTTTATCAAGCCAGAGACATTATCATTCGTAGAGTAGTCATCAGACCCGATGGAGGCTGGCAACTCAATCCGTCACAACCAGGCGCAGGCTATGGTAGTACACCAGAAGCTGGAATTAGTATCTATAACTCTCCCAATATTGAGCTTCAAAACGTCATTGTGTTAGATGGTATGACAACCGCGGTTTATAACGGAAAGCCAGAATCATGGACTTCAGCATTTTATTTCCCACTATCCAGTGATTCCCCCTACCCTTCAGAGAACGTCAGAACGGTAGGTTCCATAGCGCTGAATAACATTGGCACCTCTTACATGTACGAAAACTCAGTGAGGCGAAAAAGCACCACTTTAGAAAATTCGGTCGCCTGGAAGCCAGTCGGAGCCAGTGGTTTTGTTGCTAAAGGCGCGGCAATATCAGCTGGCGTTGGTCTTGTTATGAATAATTTAACGCTTATTAATGTTTATGACACAGCCATAGGTAATTGGCATAACGGTGGTGATATTCAAATAAAGAACTCTATTCTAACGAACTACAATAACCATTTTGACGCAGCAGGTGCAGTGATAGAATCAAACAATGTTTGTTTTGGTGGCACAGCCTGTAAAGGTGCAAACGACAAAAACTATGACCCACTACAAAATGGATTGAGTTTTCTTACAAGAGCCGATAGTGCCCCTATTAAATCTGCTGGAGAAAATGCCAGTCAGGCAGGTGCAACCATTATCAATCAAATTGGAAAATCGGATACCTTTTACGGAGATAAGGGGTTTAACCTGGAGCAAAATACCCCTTTATGGCCATGGGCTAATGAAGAAAGAATAAAACGAGATTTTTGTGGCGCATCAAATGTTAAAAATCGTGGATTTTGTGCAGCCAGAACTGCCACTTTAACTGAGTATGTATGGGGCGCTCTCGGCGGCACAACCCCAACTGACTTACGCCCCATGGGTTCTCCTGCAAATCCAAAGTACATGAAGAACTAAAATTCAGGTAAAAGTAATAATAACGGGCAACTTATACGTTAATATTCTGTGCAATTCTTCAAGGTACCTTCATGGAGAATTGCATAGACCCCCCCCCGGTTGTCCCGCAATAATTCCATCATTACTTTAAACGAATGCCAAATGGTTGTTATCGTTTTGTTAACAAGCTCTCATTTTTCAAATTAATCACTCACATCGCTTTCCATTTACACTGTTCTCAGCCACAATCCACAGTGCTTTATAAGCAATTTAGCAAATGATAATACGCTATGCATTCTCATTTATCCGTTTATAATAAAAAATTTCAATTGACCATCGATACATTAATTTTATGAAAAATCAATTTAAAAATATGGCCTGCAAGTCCAGACTGATATTCGTTATTTCAACGCTATTGTTGCTGACAGCCTGTATCGAAGATGAACCAGAAACAACCGATAACAATAATACGCAGAGTAATAAATCAACACCAGTAGTCCAGGCCGAGCAGACAATGTTATTTGGTACTGAACAAAGACCTCCAGAAGCTGGTTCGGGACAGACAGAGCCGACTCCAACTCCGACTCCAACTCCAACTCCGACTCCGACTCCGACTCCGACTCCGACTCCGACTCCGACTCCGACTCCGACTCCGACTCCGACTCCGACTCCGACTCCGACTCCGACTCCGACT
>JADGFG010000271.1 GCA_016743995.1 Kangiellaceae bacterium
TTAATTCTAAAATCTAAATGGATAAAATAGGTTGGCTGTTATCGCATTATTCTGGTCGGACATATGATTACAGATATTTCATGTAGTACTTCTGGTTTTTTTATTTTTAATGAAATATGGGACCTGGGGTCAAATCTTGATTATTGCATTATAAATCTCATCGGGATAGGCCCCCCCATTACTGGGGAGCCCTCCCACACCACCTGGCATACCGATCGGTACCACGGCGGTTCGGCTGATAAGGCAGATTAATTCCCAGGCAGGTATAACCCACGTTCAAGGAAATATTTATTTGGCAAAGCGATAATCACCCATTTAACCCTGCTCATACGCCACATTTTCTTGCGCGCATTTCCGGACAAGAAAGCATGTTTACGGGATATCCCGAGTAAAAATTTAAGCATTTGTTTTAGCAATTTGCTATCGGGGCGGCTTTGACAACCGTCGTAATTACTTCCGTGCGAAACGACTCACAACAAGCGGATTCAACGGCCATCTCAGCACATCCAAGGCAGGCTTGATGCACTGCTTGCCGCTGATCTGCTTTGTATATTCTTGCCGGACCAAATTAATATACTGAAAACATAACATAAAGTCTAAAAACAGCACTTTAAGAATTTAATATAGGTTCCAACAATGCTCTTGCAACGGATCGCAAAAAACCGCAACCGCTGAAGAGCAAAAGTTAACCAGGACGCCGGGCGCGGGGTGGACAATCGCCCGATAATATGCTACCGCTGAAGCTTTACCAGCGCGGCCGCTCAACCTTCGTTGAGACGGACTCGCACAGCTAAAGCTTCAGCGGCAGTAGGGATGATAGCCCTTACCCCACTTTCCTCACGCCTATTAACAAGCCACTACACGTAGACAAGCCAGTGAGTTAAACATTATACGCGTATCCTGAAATAATAAACAGTACAGGGAACTATTATGGGTAATGCATTTGAATTTATAAATATCTCTTTTGCAATAATTATTAGCCTTTTTCTTATATTCAAACCCAATCCATTTATAAAATTTATTGGCAATATATATTGGCATATGGGGAAATTTACTGCTCTTGGCAAATCAAAAGAAACCAAAAAATATTTTATTGGTGAAAATACATTCTGGTTTAGGACTTGGGGAGTAATAATGCTGGCGATAGTATGTCTTTCTATGGTTGCAAGGATGGCTGAATGATTTCAAAAATATCTTTAAATGACCAAATGGTTCTACAAATAGCTGTATAACCCGCCGCTGGAGTTGACCTGGGGTCACTGAGCGACTCTCAAAAGCTTCGGCTTCAACATAAATTTTAACAATGCTGAGTTTATTGGCATTAAACCCCAGGCAACTCAGCTTAAACATTCATGACCGGACACACGGGGGCGGGCTGGAAAATTATCCGATTATATGCTACTGCTTAAGCTTTGCTTGACAGCCGCATAACTGCGTTATGACGGACAAGGCAAGCAAAACTTAAGCAGCAGTCAAGGTGAATTTACCACCCCACTTCCCCGGGCCGTTGAACAAGCCAGTGAGTTAAACATTAGGGCTTTCTGCAAAGTCACTTTATAGCTCAAGCATTGAAACCTTAAAAGAGGAATATATATTGAAAAACTTAAGAGAAGAGTACAACCAGATAAGTGATAATTTCTGGGAGTTGATCGATTGGCAAGGGGAACAGGGGGAACTATACCAAGCCAATTACAATAAAACTTATGAGGCTGGCGTTATAGACACTAAAACCAAACGGCTGATGGCAATGGGTGCAGCTATAGTTATGGGCTGTAAGGGTTGTATTTTAGGACAAACACAAAAGGCTGTTGATGCAGGAGCAACACTAAATGAGATCATGGAAACCTGCTCTGTTATGCTTTCTCTTGGTGGGACCATGGCAGGGTCCAAGATTTCAATTGTTATAGAACTATTGAAAGAGATTGGTATGATTGATGCTGACAAAAACTGAACGAAAATCTATATGTGTATGGATGATCTTAGCAGAAATTGATATAAAGTTATAATTTTGGAAGGTTATATTTTTTAGCCCTAACAATGCTAATGCAGCCGACGCAAAAAGCCGCGCGGCTGATTAGCGGGTTGTGCGAATATAAAACATGAAAGAATCTTACAAATCCCCTCTTGAATCTTTTGGTCAGGCACTTCTTGCCTACTGGCGAGGAAATGAATCTGCTGTGCTTATACATGAATTCAGAACCGGTCAAAAGAAGTCGTTGCCAGTTTCTGTATTTTTCCGCTCTCATGGAGAATTCTTACCGACAGACAATGCTTTTGAGAATTGCCAGGGTCAGATCTTGGTTGTTGGTGCAGGAACCGGGGTTCACGTTCTTGAGCTTGAAAAGCGAGGCTATGAGGTTACAGCCATCGACATTTGTCCTCAAGCCGTACATATCATGAAAGAACGCGGAATCAAGGATGCCAGACAGCAGGATTTTTTACAATTTGACGGCGAACGCTTTGATACAATTTTTATGCTGGGGCATAACATTGGCCTGTGCAAAACCCTAAAGGGAATAAAGGGATTACTCCGCAGATGCGAAAGGCTACTCCGGCCTGGCGGCCAGTTGCTGGTCAATTCTGCCAAAGAGCCCGGATCAGCAAATTTTCCAAACCAAAAAGGATATCCAGGGGAATTGGAATTCCGCCTCTCGCATGAAGAAAACGTTGGTCCCTGGATGCGTTGGCTTCACGTCGACTTTGAAACATTGACTTCCCATGCTTTGGAATGTGATTGGTCTATAGAGAAACTCATCAGCACTGAAGAAGGTGGTTTTTTAGCAAGATTGAAGCCAGGTATGTAAAACGCACAACCCTGCGCTGGAGTTGATCGGCGTATACTGAGCCGGTTTGAAATTATGGTTTTTAATAAAAATTTTATCATACTGAACGTGTTGTTTTTAGCCTCCGGTAACTCAGCTTAAACGTTATGGCTCTTGGAGTAATTTCAATAGGGAATTTTAAATGAACAAAATTCAACAACAATATCGAAAAAGAAAGAACATATATTTAGCACTAATTGTTGCTATATTGGGTGTAATAATATCTTTCAGAATACTTTCACCTTCCGGAAGGCACACAATGAATACTCTTGAGTTGTTTCAAACGGCATTTTTAATTGTAATAATAATTTCAATTTTTGTAATTTTCAGATGTCCCAAATGCAATAAATCTCTTGTCTCTAATTTTTCATCATTATGGGGGAAATTAGATTATTGTTCAAAATGTGGTGTTGAACTTAACCAGAAAAAGGATCGGTAACTTTTTAAAACGAGGTCATAACCCAGCGCTGGGGTTGACCGGGGTATACTGAGGCGGTTTTAAAAATATGGATTTTAATAATATTTTTATCATACTGAGTGTGTTGTTTTGGCCCCCGGCAACTCAGCTTAAACGTTGCATGTCGAGAAATACTCTATTCAAATGATTTTTAACATTACAAAAAAGTAAGGAGTAAGAAATGCAAAAAAACTCTAATATAAACGATTATAAATTTGTGGTAGTTCTAAACAAGAAGATAGATTCTGGTGTTGCTCTAAATGCAGCATCTCATATGGTGGCATCTCTGATGTCAAAAGCAAATGGTGAGTACAAGGAATTTATGAAATTTATGGATTATGTTGACGGAGATGGACAAACTCACCTTGTATCTGGTCTTTCTTTGATAGTTTTACGAGCTGATAATTCCAATAAACTTCGAAAAGCCCGATATAAAGCAATTGAAGATGGTATTTTACATGTTGATTTCACCGAGTCAATGACTGGTGGTACTTATGTGGAACAAATGGAGAGAACTAAAAACACACTGGAAGGCAAACTCAATTATTATGGTCTTTGCATGTTTGGACATAAGGACAAAATTAATCCAATAACATCTAAGTTTTCTTTGTGGCATTAAAATTAGCATATCGTATAACAAAAAACTACTGCGGACGGCAATAGTGCGCGGGACGACTCAAATTGGTTATTTTTAACAAATGAGACTATAAATTAAACCTCAGTGTAGCCGCCGCTGAGTTAGGCATTATGTGAACCATACAACTCAAAGATTAGAATATAAAGTATATTTGTTCATTGGTAGTAGTTGGAAACATTGACAAATCGAGATATCTCTATGAGTCTATTTTAGGGCAAGCTGTAAAATCAGATCATGGTGAAAATGTTGTTTTTCATGGAGACTTCGCTATTCATCAAAAATCCCATTTCAAGCACTTAATAAACGCCCCAATTGCTTCCAGATCAAATAGTTTTGAACTCTATTTTGAAACTGATGATTTGACAGTCATTGTAAACAAGTTAAAAGGGAGTGACATTGAGTTTATACATGAAATCAAAGAACAGCCTTGGAGGCAGCAGGTTACTCGTTTCTATGACTATGATTATAATATCATAGAAATTGGAGAGAAATTGGAACATGTTGCATATCGGTTATTTTTAGAAAATACATCAATCGATAGAATTTGTGAGATCACTTACTTAGTGCCTGACCGGGAACCTCCCTTTTTTAAAAAAATCGGGAACCTTCTTCAATTTGTGGAGGTGTTTTACAGAAAAAAAATATAACATGAATTAGAT